>JANMSL010000312.1:0-1591 GCA_031389245.1 Lysobacterales bacterium
CGCTTTGGGGAAGTCACGCCGCACCCGATAAGCGCCGGAGAGATTGGCGCGCGTCTCTATGCGCAGCGGGTCGATCATTGGCACCTGCGCCAATGCCAGTAGTCGTTCGGCGCGCTCCAACGCATCCACCGCCTGCTGGTCCTGATCGAGCATCTGCAGACTGCGTCCGAATTGACTGAGCAGTAGCGCCTCGGTCTTTGGATCGTCGGCAAATGCCGCCGGGAGCGCGGCTACCGCCTGCTCGAACACCACCTGCAGCTGTCGCGCCGGATCGCGCGATTGCGTGGGGTTGGGGCTGCGAATCATGGTCAGTAGAAAATCTCGGGCGGCCACCGCATGATTGCGCTCAGCATCGGCCAATCGACTCGCGCGCAGAGTGAGCAACGCGCCTACCACTGCGATGACCGCGGCCAATGCCAGTACGCCGATCAGCGCCTGGCGCAGGCGGCGACGACGGGCGAGCTCAGGTGCCGCCAGCAGAATTCGGCATTGCTCATGCATCTTGAGTGCCGTCGGTCTCGCATCCGGATCGGGATCGACCAGCGCGCGAATCAATGGGGCAAGCCCGGCAGACAGGTCGCGTCGTTGCTTCAACAGTCGCATCGCCGATGGCGAGCCCGGCACGTGTCGCGTGGCGGCATAGAACAGTGTCGCCCCCAGCGAATACAGGTCGGCGGATGTCCCCAGCAACTGCGCGCCCAATTGCTCGGGGGCCATGAAATGCAGCGATCCGGCACCCAGCCGCGCGCGCCCGCTCTGATCGAGACTGGCGCCGCCGCCGAAATCCATCAGCACGTAGCGCTCGCTACCGGCTTCGCACATCACGTTCATCGGTGTCAGATCGCCATGCACGATGTCCTTGGCGTGGACGGCGGCAAGCGCAGCGGACAATGTGCTGAGCAGGTGCAGCAGCGCGTCGGACGAAAGTACACCAGAGCCCACGACGCGTGCGGCCAGCGTCTCGCCGACAATCAGATCGGTCCAGATGCCGGCACGTCCATCGTGCACTGCGGCGCCGTGAACGGCCAGCACATTCGGGTGGCGTACCTGCGCCAATCGCCGCGCTTCCTCGATGAACGCCCGCCCTGCCGCAGGCGCGATCTGATTGCCGGCGCGGCGCAGTTTGAGCGCCACTTCGCGCTGCAGCATGGAATCGTAGGCGCGGAATACCTCGCCAAACCCGCCGGTGCCAATGCTCTCCAGCGCCGCCAGATGGCCCCACTGGAACAGCGCCGCAATCGGCGCGGCGGCGGTTTCAAGCTCGGCCCATTGAAGATCGGCAAAGGCGCGTTGCAGACGCGTGAGTTTTCTCTGTGGGCTGGCTGCGTCGCTGTCGGGCTCGGCTGCGTGTCCGTCGAGCAACGCGTCGAGCCAGGCGTCTTCGGCTGTGTTCAGCTGAGCAGCCCCGAAAGTGAAATCAACGCCCGCTTCACCGCCATACGCGCCGCATCCGCGCTGGCGCGCTCAGTGGCTTCGGCAATTTCATCAAAGGACAGTCCGAATTCGAAGCGTAGCAGCACCAATTCGCGCTCCTCCGGCTTCAGCTTGTTGAGCGCCTGTTCGTATTCCGCCAAGGTTTCAACGCCAACCG
>JANMSL010000345.1:0-6188 GCA_031389245.1 Lysobacterales bacterium
GCCACGCCCTGCTCCACCAGCCAGGGGATTTCGTCCAGCTGGGCCGTGGTCATGGGTGCGATGTGGTAGCTGTAATCGGAGTGAAAGTTGCCCGCCGAAAGACCGAGCACCTCCGGGAACATCACGCGCAGCATCATCCGATCCAACAACGCGGGCGACGATGGAGGCGGGATGTACTTGAGTGGCCCGACCACCATCCGCGATAGCACAGTTTCCGGAAATGGCGCCAACGAAGGCGGCGCAATGCGAAATTCCGATCTGGTTTCTGTCGTCAACAGCACCATCAGTCAGAACTACGCGTATGGCGATGGCGGTGGTATCTACAACACAGATGCAACGTTCCTCTACAACTCAACCGTTATCGACAACGACGCAGACCATGATCAGGATGAAGACGGCGGCATCGGTGGCGGTATTTATTCGCGATCCGGTCGTACCGTCGGCGTGGTGAACTCACTGGTCGTCGACAACACCTTGGGCAACACCTTTGTCTACAACGACTGCTACGGCCCCCTGACCGCCTACGGCCTGAGCCTGTTCTCCGACGTCAGCGGCTGCGAGCCCAGTGGCGCGTGGAATACGGTGCCGCAAGGCACCATTGGCCCGTTGCAGAACAATGGCGGACCGACCTTGACCCATGCGCCTCACGCGGACAGCATCGCGATCGATTCGACCAACGACAGCCTCGACTGCGTCGATCAGAGCGGTGCGCTGTTGATGACCGATCAACGCGGCCTGCCGCGCGTTGCGGGCCCGCGCTGCGATGTCGGAGCGCTCGAATACGCAGCGGAAAATCTTTTCCGCAACAGCTTCGAGTAACTCTACTGAGCGCAACCGATGTCAGCCGCATCCGCTACGAACATTGTGTGCCAGTGCAATACGCATTGCCCGAGCCAACGCCAAGGGTCGGTTGCATGCGCGCAGCGCGCTCACTCTGGCGCGCGGCTGTCGCCGGCGTCGGGCGCGATCGCTTGATGAAATATCTGGATGTCGGGCCTGACCGGAATTCGCAGCGTTTCCTGTTTGTAACTGCAGTCGCATCGAAACGGTTTTCGGCTGAAGGCAGTCCGGGAGCTTGATTCCTCAGCACCAGATGGCCGCAGCAATCTGCCAGCACGACTGGAGCGGCGTAGCCGCGCCAGGCAGGAACCGGTGCCGGTTGATTCAATCCGTCAGAGAACCATCAGAGATTTTCAGCGAGGTCGCACGCAATGAAAACGCGCCATGCATTCTGCTTTTCAATTCTGTGTTCCGCAGTGGCGACAGCGAGTCTGAGCGCCGACGCCCAGGAAGGCAGCTTCGACCCAAGCTGGAATGGCAACGGGCGACGCCTGGTCGACTTCAGCAGCGAGGAAGAAGTGCTCTCCCATCTGCTGGTCGCACCCGACAATAAGGTGCTACTGGCTGGCTGGTGCACAGATTTTTCGGGAGCGGGCTATGCGTGTGTGGCGCGCCTGCATTCCAATGGTGTCCTGGACGTGGGGTTCGGGCCTTCTGGCTCCGGCATGGTGCAATTGAATGAGCTGGGAGGCGTTCAACTATCCTTTACTTCGGGATTCGCTCGCGGCAGCGATGGCGCGCTTTGGATCGCCGGAAGAAATACCGTTGTGGGCTCCCAGGCCTATGTCGCGCGTCTTAGCGAAGACGGCAGCACACTGATGGGCGCGCTGGCGTTCAACTTCAACAACCTGCCTGCGCAGCCAAACAGCTTTCTCCAGGCAATGGCTGCAGCGCCTGGCAACGCCTTCGTCGTAGCCGGCACGATGCGACGTGACAACACTACCAACCGCGACATCGCAGTGGCGCGTCTGGTCACCGACGAAAGCGGCGCCATCGCGCTGGATCCGTCGTTTGGAAGCGATGGCGTAGCACGGATTCTGATTGGAAGGGAGGTAACCGACATCAAGGTCCTGGACGATGGCCGGATACTGATTGCCGGCCTACTGGCAGCCGGTAATTCCAGCGCCGGACTGTCTGCCGGTTATGTGATGCGCTTGCTCGCCAACGGAACGATCGACGACCCCTTCGGCATCGCCGCCGGTTACACGCAGCTTGGGTTGTGCACCGGTGCCTTCAGCGGATATGAACCACGCATAGCAATTGACGCGCAAGGCCGAATTGCCGTTGCATACACCGCAAATTTCCGCCTTCCAGATGGTACTTCGCTCGACTCCGAAATCTGCGTAAACCGGTTGCTGCCAGATGGTCGGCAAGATCCGAGCTTCGGTGGCACCACCACTCCGGGCGGCACCGGTCGTCCGGTACGGGTCAACATCGGAGGCTCACAATTTCTCGAATCGATTACGGTCGGTGCCGATGGAAAAATCATCGTCGGCGGAGACAATGTCGGTCCGGGTAGCCGCTGTGCGAGCAATTGCTTCATGGTCGCGCGGCTCAACGAATCCCCAAGAAGCAATACGGTGCTCGACTTGAGCTTCGGTCTCGGCGGCGCAGGGGTAAGCAGTTACGACGGAGAATCCGATTGGGACAGCGCAACTGCGCTCGCGATTGGAAATGGCGGGCTAATGATTGCGGGCTTCAGCGCACACATTTTCGAGCCCTACGTCCCCGCGCGTTTCGGCGTAGCCAAGGTACAACTCGGCAGTGCCGCATTCGATCCGATATTCGCAGACGGGTTTGAGTAGCGAAAACCAAGGCAAATTCCCCTGATCGAGTTCGCAGCGTAAGAGCGGGCCACGCCCTGTGCAGCTGATGCACACGCGGCGCTGCCAAGCATTTCAGTACTGCGTTATCGCTTGTTCTGCGCAGTCGGCGCGAAGAGTTGAGGAGTGCATCATGCGATACGGTTTATCAGCAGCACTGTTGGCCATTTTCGGCATTGCGGCCTCCTTCGTGAACGCACAGGAGCCACCGCCCAGCGTGGACTTCACGGTCAACACGACCGCCGACTTGATCGACGACAACGCAGGCGACGGCCTATGCCATACCAGCGCCAACAACTGTTCGCTGCGCGCAGCAATCATGGAGGCTAATCACCTGAGCGTGCCGGAACTGATTGTCACGATTCGTGTGCCAGCAGGAACGTTCACGCTCACGCGACTGCCCGGCGCCGGCAACGGCGAAGACACGGGCGACTTGAATCTCACCGCACCGTTGGGTGCTGGACAACACGTCAACATCGTTGGCATCGGAGTATCCCGCGCCATCGTCGATGCCAACCACATCGACCGCGTGCTGCGCATCACTGCCGGACGGAGCACGACGATTCAACGCGTTGTGATTCGCAATGGAACTACCACCGGAAACCCCAATTTCGCCGGCGGTGGTATTTACAACAGTGGCAGTCTCGCGCTCATCGAAAGCGTGGTCGAGGGCAACGTGGGCAACTACGGGGGTGGCGTCGTCAATACGAGTACTGGCACGTTGAAAGTGACCACGACGACGATTCGATCAAACCTGGCGTCGGGAATCGGCGGGGGCTTTTATCTCGAGGGCCCGGCGACCATCCGTGACAGCACCTTGCATAGCAATACCGCAAATCTCAGTGGCGGCGGGATCGGCGTCTCAGAACACGGCAATCAGCTATCGGTGGTCGACAGCACCATCAGCTACAACGTTACAAATGGCAACGGCGGGGGAATCAGCAACCTGTCGACCACATTCCTCTACAACACCAGCGTCATTGGCAACGACGCCGATCACGACCAGGATGAGAAAGGCGGAAGTGGTGGCGGAGTGTTCAACCAGCCAGGTTCGCGCTTGGTGATCGTCAACGCGTTGATTGCCGACAACACGCTGGGCAATGTTCCCGTCTACAACGACTGCGCGGGCGTGTTGGAAGCCCACGGCTGGAACCTGCTTTACGACAACGCCGGATGCACCATCCCCAATGCGGCAGCATGGGGATTCATATTGCCCAACACGATCGGGATTCTGCAAGACAACGGCGGACCGACCTGGACACATGCGCTGCTGGCGGGCAGTCGAGCCATCGACACCACCGACAACTCGCTCGGCTGCATTGATGAGGCCGCAGCATTCTTACTGGCTGACCAGCGGGGTGCATCACGAATAGTCGGTCCGCGCTGCGATGTCGGCGCGTTCGAGTTTGGATCGGCGTTGCCTACACAGCTACTGATGGCGAACGGCTTCGAGTAGGTGCGCTGGCGTGCAAAGGCTTTGAAATCGAAATTCATAGTGAGCGCCTCAGTGGGTTCAAGAGGCATCGGTAAATCGTCGAGGAGTAGATGATGCGATGTATTGGATTGCTCGCTGTCCTGTCGATGGCGTTTATGCTCGCGCCCGGCGCGCATGCCCAGGAACCACCGCCTACGATCCTTTTTAATGTCAATACCATTGCCGATCTGATCGACGACAATGCGGGCAACGGGATTTGCCATACCAGTGCCAATACGTGTTCGTTGCGGGCGGCGATCATGGAAGCCAATCAATCGAGCGTAGTGGCGGCAAGAATTGTCATCACGCTTCCGTCTGGAACGTACCGACTCACTCTTGCGCCAAGTGGCCTCAATGGTGATGACACGGGTGACCTGAATTTGACGGCGCCGGGCGCCGGTCAGAGCATCACCCTGCGCGGTGCTGCGGCGGCGAGCACAATCATCGACGCTAATCAGACTGACCGCGCGCTGCGCATCCAGGGTGGCCGGGTGGCAACGATCGCCAACATCACCATTCGCAACGGGTCGGCTGTAGGCGATAACGGTGGCGGTATTTTGATGCGCTTCAGCACTGCCACCATCGAAGACAGCGTGATCGAGGCCAACCAATCGAGTAATGGCGGCGGAATTGTCAATGACTCCGGCGTGCTGAACATCGTGCGCAGCACGATCCGATCGAATACGGCGGATAACCAAGGCGGGGGAATATTTGTGTATGGCGCCACCACGATTCGTGACAGTGCACTCTACGGCAACGGTGCCCGGCAAGGCGGCGGCATCCAAAACACCGATGAGTTGTATGTGATCAATTCTACGCTCAGTGGAAACTATGCGTACGCTGATGGTGGCGGCATCTTCAACAGCCACACCGCCTTCCTGTACAACACTTCGATTGTCGACAACGACGCAAATCACCAATCGGTGATGCTTGGCAGCGGTGGTGGCGTGTTTACCCAAACCGGTTCGCGCTTCGTCGTGTTCAACTCGCTGATCGTTGGCAACAGCAATCACGGCTCTTACCCGTGGGACTGCAACGGCACGCTGGAAGCCTACGGAAGCAACCGGCTCAGCGTGATCGGTGGCATACAGAACTGCACCATTTCCAACATATTCGGCTGGGCCTTGATGGCGCGCAACACGCTTGGTCCGTTGCAGGACAACGGCGGACCGACCCAAACGCATGCGCTGCAGTCGGGAAGCTCGGCGATCAATGCCACCAGCGTCCAAGGATGCGTTGGTCCCTCAGACCTAGCGTTGGCCACCGACCAGCGTGGTCTGCCGCGCGGGACGGGCCAGGACTGTGATATCGGCGCGTTCGAGTTCGGTGCCGGGGTTATTTTCGAGAGTGGCTTCGAGTAGATCGAGGAACTGATCGCGGAGCGCGCTCGAGGTTGACCGGGTTTCGTATGGTTTCCTGTTTGTACGTCAGGTGACTTTGGTGAAGATGTCATCAAGTCGCTATGCATCCTGGAGACTCACGCATGAATGTCTTTCGACACACACTCTGGTTTTTTGTACTCAATCTGCTCGTAGCGGCTGCCGTGGCGGCACCGGTGGGTTCGGGTTTTAGCTATCAGGGCGAGCTCAAAGTGGCGGGGGTGCCCGCGAATGCAGCGTTCGACTTCGAATTTGCCCTGTTCAACGTCACTACCGGTGGCGCGCCGCTGGATACGCTGACGCGCGACGATCTGTTCGTCAACGCGGGTTTGTTCACCACTGAGCTGGATTACACCGACGTACCGTTCTCAGCGGCCGAGCAGTATTGGCTGGAGGTGCGCGTGCGCGATGGCACCAGCGCGGGCGGCTATCAACAACTGTTGCCGCGCCACAAGCTCACGCCGACACCGTATGCGGTGAATGCACGCACGGTACAGGCCGGCGGAGTAAATCAAAATGCGATCGCCGTCGGCGCCGTGGGCAATGCGCAGCTGCAACCCAGCGCGGTCGGCACTGCACAACTGGGTAATCTGGCGGTGACCGACACCAAGATTGCCGATGCGGCGATCACCGACGCCAAGATCGCCGACGCCACCATTACCGCAGCCAAGC
>JANMSL010000352.1:0-5104 GCA_031389245.1 Lysobacterales bacterium
TTGTCGCGCCCGGGTGCGCTCCTACGGGGGAGGCGGGCTCGGCAATCACCGACATGATCATCGCGCCCAGCGCCATATCTTCCAGCACGCCAAAGTGCTGCATACGCAGGCGTCCTTCGCGATCGATCAGCAGCATCGTCGGCGTACCGCGCAGGGCGTATTGCCGCATGGTCTGCGGCACAGCATCGGCGTCGCCCGGCGCATCGATGGCAATCGGAAAATCCAACCGATACTCGTGTGCGAACGCTTGCAACGCCGCGCGCGTGCCTTGCGCTTGATGATGCTCGAACACCGAGTGCAATCCGATCAGCACAAAGTCGGCTGCGGAAAATTGTCGCGCCGCCTTCTGCGCCTGCGGCAATGCATGACTGACGCAGCCGGGGCACAGCATCTGGAATACCTCGACCAGGACGACGCGCCCGCGCAGCGCCGCCAACGAAAAATCGTCGGCGGCATTCAACCAGGATTGCGTGATCAACGGTGCTGCCATCGGATACATGCGGACCTCGTCTGCGACTGGGCGAACACGCGGCATTGTAAGCGCGTTGCTCATGGCGACGGCGTCGACTTCGCGGTCACGCGCTGCGGCATGCTTAGATCACCCGATTGCACATCGAACACGTTGACTACGCAAAGCAGCGGGCTGTGCGCGCTGGCATTGACACGAAGCCCGGCGGTCACGCCGTCAAACGCCTTGTCCAGCACACGCCCGGCGTCATCGAACGGCACGCGCACACTGACACTTGGCCCGGCAAAACGCGGCGCGTAGCCCGGGCTGTCAATCAACAGCGGCACACCTGGCCAGGTCTTGGGCAGACGCGGCTTGCTGCCTTCCGGGATGTCCTGCACTTTGAGCGCGCCCTTGCCACAGACCTCATCCGGCACCAACACCACCCAATGCGTGTGCCAGTCTGCACCGGTGGTCGCGAACAGTGGTGTATCGTCGAAATCAGGATGGATGGTCACCGCCAATGCCAGCGTGCCGGCGTCGTGATCGAAGCCCACGTCAAACGGATCGATACGTGTCGGCCACACATACGAAAACACGTCAGCGGCGGCGAACGCGCCTTTGCGCGTTGGGCGATCCGACCCGGCCTTGCCTTTCACCTTCATCGAAAAATCCACCCAGCGCTGCGCGCGATCGACGCGGATATCGGTCGCGACGATATCGAACGCGGGCGCCGGCACCGATTTTTGTGGAGTCGCTGCGGTGTGTGCCTGCGCCACAGCAGTGCAACCGATGAGCACAGCGAACGCCAGACTTGGGTGGTGCAAAGAGGGTGTGGCTTTCATGACTTGCTCCATTGCTTTTGCACAGCGTCGCGCGCCGGTAATCGGTCGCACTGCTGCGTCTGCGCGGCAATGTAGTCGTGATGCCCGGGCGCGAGAAGTCTGCACAAACCCGTGTCATACGCACTTTTTGGTTGGCATTGGGGCAGCGCCTGACGAAAAATATTTTTGCCGCAGCGCGGCCCGTCGACGACTTGCCTGCGCATCGGCGGCGGAGCCAAACCAAGACTCTTACCCGCGCTCCTGCTCCAACGCCGCAATCTGATCCAGCACGGCATTGAAGCGAACACCGAACGCGCTCAGTCGATACTCCACGCGCGGTGGCACTTCGGCAAACACTTCGCGCTCGACGATGCCAAAGCGCGCCAATTTTCGCAGACGTTCATTCAACACTTTGGCCGTCAGTCCTTGCACCTGTCGCTGCATCGCCCCTGGCCGCGATACGCCGGTGCTGATCAGGCGCAATACGGTCAATGACCATTTGCAGCCAACGATGTCCTCCACCATCCCGGCGACAGGAATGGCTTTGGCGACAGATTTTTCTTCAAGGGTGGACATGCGATCCAGCATGAGTGCTTGATGACTGGAAATCCAGTGGGAATTCAACAGGGCGGCGATCCAGACTGCAAAGCCCCGGCACACTCCACCGTAACGTTTGCCACCCGAAGCAACTACTACTCGAAACCGTGCTTGAACAACGCATCGATAAACGTGCTCTCGACCGCGCCGATGTCACAGCGTGCAACGCCATTCGCATCGCCATCGATGGGCCGCGGCACATAGCGCGCATCCTGCGCCAGACAACCTGCCGGGTTGCCGGCGTCGATTGCAGCGCTGCCAAAGGCGGGGCGCATCGTCGGAATAAAGCCGCCGTTGGCCGCCGGTGGCAACAACCAACTCATGTACGAAACAAACTGGCTGCCGCTGTCGTTTGCGATCTGGCAGCTGCCGCCAAAATACAGGTTCCAGCCCGCCACTCCGTTTTGCGCCGCGGCCAGGCTCGAACCGCAGGCTGGGTTATTGCCGTTGATCAGGTTGTGGTTCAGTGCAATCAGGCTGGTCACACTCAGCCAAAGTTGCGACGGCTGGCCCGCACCTTCGGCGATGTTGTCGCTGAAGGTGTTGTGCTCGATTCGCGCATGGCAACAATTGTCCAGGGCCAGGCCACCGCCGGCGCTCTTCGCCCGATTTGCATAGAACGTATTGTTGCGCGCAGTCACCGTCGTCGAATTTGACTGGATCACGCCCACCGCACCACCGTCCCGGCCCTGATTGCCAGTGAAATAGTTGTTCTCCAGAGTGAGTTCATGCGCACCATTGCCGTAGAACACCATGCCACCACCGTCGCCCGTGCCATTGATATCGAAGCTGAGTGAGGGGTTGCGGCACGGTGTGTCGTTATTGATGAAGATCGAGTCGATGATCAACGCGGACAGACCGCTGCCCGGCATGTTCAGAGCGAGCGCGCCGCCGCTGCCGCTCGCGCACGTGCTGGATAGCGTATTATTCAGATAGACACGATTATTTTCGAAACGTGCACGGCGGATGGTGACCGCGTGTGCGCCCTCTTTGTAGAGCGCGCCACCGATCGCATCGATACTTGCCACCGGCACCGCCGCGCTGCTTTCGATCTGATTGTTGATAAACACTGAATCGATCACTTGCAGTGGTCCGGCTGCAAACACCGCGCCGCCGCGCACGCCCGTCGCCGCAGACTGGAAATACACGCGGCAATCTTCCAGCCGCACCGAATCCAGTTTCAATGCAGTGAATTGATTGCGCACGGACACACAGCCCCCAGAATCGATGCTGCTGCCACGGCGAATAGTAAGGTAGTTCAATTCCAGCGCAGTCGTGGTCGCGCCAACGGCCACCAAAAACGGACGATGGCCATTGCCATCGATGATCACCCCCGCTGCGATATCGCCACCACTGATCCGCACGTTGGCACCGACGACATTCGGCATCGGTTGATTCAGGAAAATCACATTGCTGAGCCCGACCGGCGTGGTCACCGGAAAGTTGAAACGGATGTCCTGCAATGTTCCCTGGCCGGATTGCAAACCCTGCAGCGCGGCGTGCAGCGATCCGGCCCCGGAGGCACTGGTGTTTGTCACCCAGGTGATGGTCTGCGCCTGAACGCTGAGTGAGATCGACCCGAGCGCGACAAGCATCAGCGCAAGGCGTGCGCGGAGTGAACCAGTGGATCGACAGGGGCGCATGCAATGCTTCCGCGTAGTGGTTGTTGCATCAGTCTACGCAGAGTAGGGCCAAAGATGGTCATGACGACAGTCCGTGTCGGCCGCGCGCTGATCCGCGCAGTTAACTTGTGGCAATCGGGTGCGCTAAGCTCGGGCGGTCAACCCGCACTTGAGCGCAGTTTCGCAACCCCGGGAGATACCGTATGCAATTCATTCGTGCCTTCTTCGCCGGTTTTCTGTCCACCCTGACCTTTCATCAGGGCCTGCTTGCAGCGCTGTACGCGGGTGGCATCAGTCCGCGCCCGGCCTACGTCATGGCAGGCGTGCCGCCATTGGGCATTCCTTCTGTGCTCTCGCTGGCGTTCTGGGGCGGCCTCTGGGGCATCGCGCTGTGGCTGATGATCCGACGCAGCACAGGTGCCACGCACTGGCTGCTCGCGCTGGTGCTCGGTGCGGTGCTGCCCAGTATCGTCGCGCTGTTTATCGTGTTCCCGATGAAGGGCATGGCGATGGGCGGCGGTTATGATCCGAAACTCATCATCGGTGCCCTGTTGCTCAATGGCGCCTGGGGTCTGGGCGTGGCCCTGATCATGAAGCTGCTCAGCCCGAGCACGAAATAAATTGCTCCGCCCACTCGCAACCGGCACTCCGCGCCGGTTACTTGACGTCCGCAAGTACGCGCGAAGGCTGTCCTGCGAGTTTTTCGGCATCCGCACGCAGCTCGTTCAGGCTCACGGACTCCCTTCGCATCAACAGCGAGATCAGCTGATCGATGCCGGTAGCGCCATTCGCGCGCAGCTCCTCATCCAAGGCCGCAAACAGCGCAACGGCCTTGCGCGTGCGATCGCGTTCCGACTCGCTGGCACGTAGCTTTTCGACCTTTGCGCCTGACTTGTCGGCAGTCTTGATCGATTGCGCAAAGCGCTTTGCGGAAATCAGCCCGGCGCGGTAACCGATATCCAGCGAATAATATTCCGCGATGCCCTCGCTGATCCAATCGTCGGCGCCGTCCCCGCGGATGTCCGTGATCACATGCGTCAATTCGTGCAGCAACGGGCTGGTGCCGTTCTCGCTCAACAGCGGTCGCTGTGCATGCAACCACAGCGACCCCGGCGCGGACAGGCCACCGCGCCACATCGGATCGCCGCTGCGCACGATCAAGATCTTGTCAGGCAGTTTGCCAAACGCCAGGCGCATCTCGGGCAGGGCCTGGCGCACGATCGCCATCGTGGCTACGTGATCGACGCGCTCGCCTTTTGGCGCCGCAATGGTCACGCGCGTGCCCGCGATCACTTCCCGCGTTGAATACAGATCGCCGGCGCCGATCCAACCGACCGGACGATCAAATTTTCGTTCGGCATTGGTAATGGCGAACTCGCCGTCAGCCACCTTAGAGTACGCGGTCTCGACATCGCTCCAGCCGGGAGGCAATTCGAAACTCAGCTTCGCAGTCGAGCCGCTGCCCTTGGTTGCACGTATCTTCGCCGCTGGAAACAACCGATCGCCACGCGTGATCACCCACTTGGGTGTCATGCGCGAGTCGTAGGCGCCATCGCTGCGACGATGCGCAACCGCAACGCGATAACGCAATGCGCCACCGATGCGCGGCGGCA
>JANMSL010000368.1:0-5235 GCA_031389245.1 Lysobacterales bacterium
TTTCAAGTTGCCGCCGATGATGTTCACCGACGACGAGGCATTGGCATTGGCCCTGGGTCTGCTCGCCGCGCGCGGGTTGGGCCTGAGCGAAGCCGCGCCTGCGGTCGCCAGCGCGCGGGCGAAGTTGGAACGGGTCATGCCGGCGCCACTGATGCGCAGATTGCGCGCCGTGAACGAGACCATCGCGCTGGAGCTACCACGTGCCCATGTGCGAGCCGGCGACAGCGACGCTTTGGTGGTGCTGAGCGCCGCAGCCCAGGCACGCCAGCAAGTGCATCTGCGTTACTTGACCGCGAAGGGTGAAGCCACGGCACGCGATTTCGATGCGTACGGATTGGCCTGGCGCAACGGGCGCTGGTACGTCGTTGGCCACTGTCATCTGCGCAAGGGACTGCGCTCGTTTCGTATTGATCGGATCGAGGCAGTACGGCCGCTGCCGGCAAGCTTCGCGCGACCCGAGGGCTTCGATGCGCTCGGCTATCTTGCACATGCCGTAGCGACACTACCGCGGGTACACTCGATCGAGGTGTTGCTGCGCACCGATCTCGCGCTCGCGCGGCGCGAGGTATTCCCCGCACTAGGCCTGTTGGAAGCACACGTCGATGGCGTGCTGTTGTGCGCACAGGCCGACGACCTGGACTGGTTTGCCCGTGAACTGTCACGACTTCCGTTTGAATTCGAGATTCGTGTGCCCGTTGAACTGACCACCGCGCTGCACGCCTGCGGACGGCGGCTGCTGCGGTTGGCGACGCCAGCGTAGGCTGGGCGCCACGTTCAGTAAGCTGCGGTGCTGGCGCTTTACACACCCGCGAACTGCGCAAGGCGCGCTGCTCAGTATTCGGCGACACCGCAAGCCGCCGCACGCGCCAGCAGCAGATCACGCTCGCGTGCATTGCGCGTGAGCGAGGCAGCGCGCTGGAATTCCGCACGGGCCTCGGCGCTCCTGCCCAGTTTTTTCAGCAGATCGCCGCGCACCGCTGGAAGCAAATGGTAGTTCTGCAGCAGCGGTTCACTGGCCAGCGCATCGGCCAATGCAAGACCGGCGGCGGGGCCGGCCGCCATGCCCAGTGCGACAGCGCGGTTGAGTTCAACAATGGGTGAAGGGGCGACCGCTGCGAGCGTGGCGTACAGGATGGCGATGCGCGGCCAGTCGGTCGCCTCGGCGCTGATCGCGCGCGCGTGGCAGGCGGCGATGGCAGCTTGCAACGCATATGAACCGTGCGCGCCGCCCAGTTTCTCGGCGCGCTCCAGCGCTTTGAACCCGCGGCGAATGAGCAACTGGTCCCATCGCGAACGGTTCTGATCGAGCAGGAGGATCGGCTCTCCGGTGGGACTTACCCGCGCGTGTGCACGCGAGGCCTGGATCTCCATCAGCGCGACCAGGCCGTGTGCTTCTGGTTGCCGAGGCACCAGTTCAGCGAGAACGCGTCCGACCCGCAACGCTTCCTCGCACAACGCAGGGCGCATCCAGTCGTCGCCTGCGGTGGCCGAATAGCCTTCGTTGAAAATCAGATAGATCACGCCCAACACTGAAGCAAGTCTCCCGGTCAGGTCGGCCTTGCACGGCACTTCGAAAGGAACGCGTTCCTTCGCCAAGGTGCGTTTCGCGCGCACAATGCGTTGCGCAATCGTCGCCTCCGGCAACAGAAAGGCACGCCCAATTTCGTCGGTGGAGAGGCCACCGAGCAGGCGCAGTGTCAGTGCCACTTGCGCGTCCACAGAGAGCACCGGATGACAGGCTGTGAACAGCAGGCGCAACAGGTCGTCGCCGATGTCGTCGTCGACCCAGTCATCGCCACCGGGTTCGTCCATTTGCTGGACCTCGAGCTCGTATCGGATCGCCTCGTGCTTGCGCTCAAGCAATGCATTGCGGCGCAGACGATCGATCGCGCCGCGCTTGGCCGTGGTCATCAGCCAGGCGCCGCGATTCTCCGGCATGCCGGTCTGCGGCCAACGCTCCAACGCAGCGACGAGTGCGTCCTGCGCCAGCTCTTCGGCCAGCCCGACATCGCGCACCATGCGTGCAATTGCCGCGATGATCCGCGGTGATTCGATCCGCCAAATGGCAGTGATGCTGCGCGCGATGTCAGTGCTGGTCATGGCTGGCGATCAGAACAGCGCCGATGCCTGGGCACAAGTAGCAGACGCGAGCAGCGCTCAGTGCGCGGCCGCCTGCGGTTCCATGCAAACGAACTCCCAGAGATGACCGTCCAGGTCCTCGAAACCGTGCTCGTACATGAATCCGTGGTCCTTGGCTTCCCGGGTCGCCGCCGCCCCCGCGGCAAGGGCGTCGCGCACGATCTCATCGACTTTGGCACGGCTGTCCATGGACAGGCAGATGATCGCCTCGGTGCTGGTGCGCGCATTGCAGATGGTTTTCTTGATGAAGGTCTGGAAAAAAGCTTCAACCAGCAGCATCACGAAGATGTTCTGGTCAACAATCATGCAGGCGCCTTGCTCATTGCTGAATTTGGCGTCGAAGGTGTAGCCCAGCCGCGCGAAGAAAGCCTTGGAACGATCAAGATCCTTGACCGGTATATTGAGAAACATTTGAGTAGTCATGCAGGACTCCATTGCGGTGTTGAGGTAGGCAACGATCAAACAGCAAGCGCGCAGTTGACCATCCACGGAATGCCGAATCGATCGATCGCAATGCCGTAGCGTTGCGCCCAGAACGTTGGCTGCATCGGCATCTCGACCTTGCCATTGATCGATAGCGCGGTAAACAGCCGCTCTGCCTCCGCTGGCGAATTCACGTCGATGACGACGTGCGCGCCAGTTACGCCGTGATACGGGTACTGCGGCGTGGCGTCGGTCGCCATCAAAGCCTGATCGCCAATTTCCAGGCGCGCATGCATGATGAGATCACGTGCCTGCGGCGAAACCTGATCGCAGGCTGGGGTTTCGCCGAACGTAGTCATCACCACGATCTTGCCGCCCAGCAGCGCTGCGTAGAATTCGAAAGCGGCGCGGCAGTTTCCATTGAAGCTGAGATAGGTACAAAGTTGCATGGGATATCCCTCAAATTGCATGTGTGACGAAACGCACGCGCCGTAGCGCGGGCGCCGCCAGGGGAAAGCATGACCGGCTAGTCTTGGGCGCCAACCTGCTGGCGCAGTCGGGCTTCCTGCGCGCGCAGTTCCGGAGTGAACTCGGCGCCGAAGTCTTCGGCCTCGAACACCTGACGAATTTCGATATCGGAATCGTCGCGGTGTGGATTGGGACAGCGTCTGACCCATTCGATGGCTTCCTCGATAGACCGCACCTGCCACAGCCAGAAGCCGGCGATCAGTTCCTTGGTCTCGGCGAACGGGCCGTCGACGATGTTCCGTTGCTTGCCAGAGAAATGCACGCGCACGCCCTTCGACGTCGGGTGCAGGCCTTCGCCCGCCAGCATGATGCCGGCCTTCACCAGCTCCTCGTTGTACTTGCCCATATCGGTGAGCAATTGCTCAGTCGGCATCTCACCTGCTTCGGAAGCCTTGCTGGCCTTGACGATTACCATGACGCGCATTGTCGTTACTCCTTTCTTGTTCGGTTGGCGAGCGCGTAATCCGCGCTCTTGCTGGTACGACGAACGAGCAGCAGCAGAATCGACACGCCCGCAGCAATTGTTTTGTTCTATGCTTTTTCGCCCCGCCATCGCGCCGCCAATCCGGAATCCGCCCATGCAGTACCTGGTACTGATCTACATCGACGACACCCTGATCGAGGCGCTGCCCGCAGGCGAATACGATTCGATGATGCGCGGCTGCCTCAGCCACGCGGATGAATTGTCCGACTGCGGCTCACTGCTGACATCGCAACAGCTGGAAGCGCCAGCCACGGCCAAGTCGGTGCGTGTGCGCAATGGCCTCACCACGATCACCGACGGACCGTTCGCCGAGACCAAGGAAATGCTGGCGGGTTTCAATCTGATTGAAGCCAACACCCCGGAGGAGGCGCTGCGTATCGCCCAGGAGTTTCCGTGGGCACGTATGGGTTGCATCGAGTTGCGCCCTGTCCGCGACATGGCAGAAGTGCGAAAACGGGTCGGCGCGGGCTGATGGACAATCGTGCAACGCGACGTTGAACCCGGGGCTGCGCGTTCTGCCCGGCGCTGATTGGCGCAGGCCAGATCAGCCGCGCGGCGACCGTATAGCGAGCATTGAGCCCCGGTTAGCGGGGCTCTGGCTGCATAGTACGCAGCGAGCGTCAGCGGCCGGTGGTGACGCTCCACTGATCGCTGATCGAGCCAATCGTGGCAGTTGCAGTCAACCTCGTGTTGCTGTTCGAGGATGCTGCCATACGCAGCCGGACTTGATCGCCATTCACCACGGTCCCGGCATTTGCCGTAAAGGCGCCCGCGTTTTTCGCCCACTGGACGCCGGCGCCGTTCACACTGATGGTCACTGGCGCATTGATGCTGGTGACTTCGATCGGGTCGGAAGTGATCAAAGTGCCTTTGCGCACACCGAACACGTCGCGGAATGTGAACGCAGCGGGCGTGGTGTCTTTCGTGCCAGTGGTAGCCGAAAAATCATCGCTGACGCCGCCGATTGTCAGCGTCGCGCTGACCGTCGTGTTGGCATTGCTGGCAGTGGTCAACGCAACGCGAATCTGCGCGCCATTGTTTACACTGCCGACAGCGGCGGTGAACGCCGCGCCGTTGATGCTGTAGACGCCACCGACAATCGAAATCTGCGTAGGCGCGTTGATGCCCGAAATGGTGGTCGCCACGCTGGTGGCTACGGCAAATGTGGCCAAGCCAGTCTGGTCGACAATGCTGAAGGCAGTTGGCGTGGTGTCCATGACTTCGGTGGTCGAGCGGAAGGTATCGCTGATGCCGCCGATGCTGAGCGTGGTATCGGCGATCCCATTGAACTCACTGGACGCGACGTGCCGTACGCGCACGCTGGCACCCGCCGTAATCGTTCCCGGTGTCGCAGCGAACAACCCGCCATCAATGCTGTACTGGCCACCGCTGACGCTGATCGCAGCGGCGGAATTGATGCCAGTGACAATGATCGGCCTGGAAATCTGCAGACTGCTCACAGGCACACCTGACGCATCCAGGAAAGCAAACGCATCGGGCGTGGTATCGCCCAGTTCGGTCTGTGTGGCGAAGCCGGACTCGATGCTACCCACGGTCAAGAGCGTGGTGACACGGCGATTGAATTCGGCGTGCGCCACATGGCGCAGACGCAGGCGATCGCCAGCCTGAACGATAGTGGGAGCGGTAGTGAACGCGGCACC
>JANMSL010000373.1:0-15308 GCA_031389245.1 Lysobacterales bacterium
CCGGCGCCGGCGATGAACGCTGGAATTCTTCGTAACCGAGGAAGAAAAACAGTGTGTCCTTGATGATCGGACCTCCGACGTAGGCGCCGACGGTGTACTCGTCGTCAAAGCCAGTGAAATCGGCAGGTTCGTCACCGACCATGTCGTTGTTGCGATACACCGCGTAGACACCGCCGCTGAACTCGTTACCGCCACTCTTGGTCACGGCGTTGATGTTGGCACCGACGAAGTCAGTCTGGGTCACATCGAAGTTGGAAATGCCAACGTTGAATTCCTGGATCCAGTCGATCGAAATCGGCTGGTTCAATGCCGGCAGGCCGTTCGCATTGAGGCCAAACTGATCGTTGGTCGGCACGCCGTCGACACGGATGTTGTTGTAGCGGCTGTTTTGGCCTGCGGCGGAAAGTTCGCCACGGCCTTTGTCAGTCTGCACGATCCGCGGATCGAAACGAACATAGTCGCCGATACTGCGGCCGATGGACGGCAGCTCTTCGATCTGTTCAACGGTAATGTTGGTCGATGCGCCCATGTTGTCCGGCGTAAACGCCGAAAGTGCGCTCGAAGCCACGACTTCGATCGCTTCCAGTTCGGCAGCGGCGCTGGCCAGCGTCAAGGTGACCGAGGCGGTTTCGGCGAGCAGCAGGAAAACGTCCTCGCGGCTGGCGTCAAGGCCATCCTTGCTGGCAGTCACCGTGTACGGGCCACCGACACGCAAGCCGCGCGTGCTGAAGCGACCGTCGATATCGGTTACCAAAGCCTGTTTTGAGCCCGAGGGCTGATGCAGGATATCGACTGTCGCGCTGGCGACTGGAGCCCCCTGCGCATCGATAATGCGACCCGCCAAGCTGGCCGAGGTGCTTTGCGCAAAGGCAGGCACGCTGGCAAACAGGGCAAGCAACGCGAGCAGAATGATCTGCACTGTGTTTCGCTTGAACATGGTTTCACCCTCAATTAAATGGCATTACGGATATCCCGGCACTTCGTAACACATCCGTCGGCGCGCACTCGTTCGGGGAGCCACACACTGCAAGATGATCAAGACGGGATTAACGACAGTTTAACCTCTTGGCATGACAGATTGCTAACAGTCTCGTGTCAGAGTTGAGTGCCTCGCGCGGACTGTTTAATTGTCTAATACTTTCAAATACTTGCATTTGACTTCGGGCGCAATTCGGACCCGCTCAAAGTGCTGGCGGCGGCGCCGCGAGAAAAGACGCGACCCCGTCCAGCAACATCTGCACAGAGATCGCGACCAGCAGCATCCCCATCAGCTTTTCGAATGCACCCAGCACGCTCTCGCCCAACCACTTGAACAACAGCGTGGCAGCGAACAACACCGCCGCAGTCGCTGTCCATGCCCCGAGCAATGCGATGGTCCAATCCACGGTTCGACCCGGATGCTCGTGGCCCAACAACATCAGCATGGCCATCGCCGAGGGCCCGGCAATGCCCGGTATCGCCATCGGGAAAATCATCGGCTCGCCACCGTGCGTGGGACCAAATATGCCTTCCTTGGGTGGAAAAATCATGCGTACACCGATCAGGAACAACACGATGCCCCCAGCAATGCTGACTGATTCCTGGCGCAGGTGCAGCGCCTCCAACAACAACTTTCCGCCATAAAGAAATGCCAGCAGCGTGGCCAGCGCGATCAGCAGTTCGCGTGCCAGCACGAAGCGTCGACGTCGTGGCGGGAGATCCTTCAGCAGGCTCAGGAACACTGGCACGTTGCCCAGTGGATCCATGACCAGGAATAACAACAGTGCGGCCGACAATGTGGTCATGCTGATTCCCCAATCCTGAAAACGGCAGCGGCCGGTGGCCGTGATCGCTCAATCTTCGGCACACATTATTCGCGGCGACGGGCCACTCTTACGACGACCGCAACCGTCAAATCAGCTATCACTTCGGATCGTTGAGATCGCGAATGCGCCCGCGCCAGACACTCCCGGCCGCCGAAAGCAACTCCACACAGGTCGATGCAACGTCTTCGGGAAGCTTGATCAACCCGGGATTCTCTGCGAAGTAAGCGAGCGAACGTAGGCGCGTGCGCATTGGCGTCGGAACCAGACCATGAACACGGATGGACGTGTGATCCAATTCCTCTGACCATTGCGACAGCACGCCGCGCAGTGCAATTTTGGCGACGCCATAGGCTCCCCAATGGGCTTTGCCTACGCGCTCTGACTGATCGAGCAGCACCAACAATGCGGCGTCGTGACTCTTGCGTAACACCGGCATACAGGCCTGTGTCAGCGCCACGGGCGCATTCAAATTGACTTGAATGCACTTCAGCCACTCGTCTGGTGGTGTCACCGAATGCGCAACCAGCCCAGTAAAGTGTGCAGCCGCGTGCACCAAGCCATCGAGCCGGCCGAACTCGCGCTCGACCGTTTCGGCCAACTGTTGAAAATCGGCCGGGCTTGCTCCTTCAAGGTCGATCGGATAAATCCCTGCTTCGGCTGCGCCCGCGGCCAACAGTTCGTCGTAGAGTTTTTCCAGCGGCCGCACGCGGCGGCCGCAGAGAATCAATGTTGCCCCCTGCGCTGCTGCCTGTCTGCACAAGGCACCGCCCAATCCACCACTGGCACCGGTCACCAGAATCACACGCCCTGCCAGTGCGCCGGTCGCAGGCGCGACGGTGTTTGCGGTGATCATCGCCGGCCTCAGGTTTTCTGGGCTTCGCTGACCATCTGCGCCAGATCGCCTTTCTCGTAAAGTTCCATCGTGATATCGCATCCGCCGATGAGTTCGCCATTGATGAACAGTTGAGGAAACGTCGGCCAGTTGGAGAGCCGCGGTAAATTGGCGCGGATCTCGGGGTTTTCCAGCACGTTTACAGAATGGAATTGTGCACCCACCTCGCGCAATGCAGCCGAAGTACGGCTGGAGAACCCGCACATCGGAAATTGCGGAGTTCCTTTCATGAACAGGACAATGGGGTGGGTGTCAACGGTATTGCGGATTTCTTCGATGATGTCCATGACCAGATATTTCCAAGAATGGCTGCGGCGGCAGACCTGAGGGTGCATTCTAGCGCGTAGGCTGGGGCGAGTCGCTTTGACGATGCGATCCAGCATCACGCAACGGCCCAAACTTGGGACATGCCAGCCCGACTGGTCGCATGCCGCCGGTAACGGATCAGTTACCGGTGCGATAGTGCAGCCGAGCAAGCCCCGCTCTACAATGGTCGGCCCGCGCCCTTCGCGCATCAAACGGAAATTACTCCCATGGCCATTGAGCTGCCTGCACTGCCCTATGCCCGCGATGCGCTAGCACCGCATATTTCAGCAGAGACGCTGGACTTTCACTATGGCAAACATCATCAGACTTATGTCACCAATCTGAACAATCAGATCAAAGGCACGGAGTTCGAATCGATGTCGCTCGAAGACATCATTCGCAAGTCCAGCGGCGGCATGTTCAACAACGCCGCGCAAGTGTGGAATCACACGTTCTATTGGAACTGTCTTAAGCCCCACGGCGGCGGCGAACCCGTTGGCAAGCTTGCCGATGCAATCAATGCCAGCTTCGGTTCCTTTGCGCAGTTCAAGGAACAATTCACCCAGACCTGCATCACCACGTTCGGTTCCGGCTGGGGCTGGCTGCTGCAGCGTGCGGACGGTTCGTTGGCGCTGGCCAGCACCTCCAATGCCGCAACACCGCTGACCGGTGCCGACCGTACCCTGCTGACCTGCGATGTCTGGGAACACGCCTACTACATCGACTATCGCAATGCCCGCGCCAAGTATGTCGAGGCTTTTTGGAATCTGGTCAACTGGGATTTCGTTACTCAACAGATGGCCTGATCACTGACGTTGCAACGCAACTCGCGTTGACGCATCAGTTTTCGTGGGAACGGCCTAAGACCGCGAAGCTGCAGCGCTGATCCGGAGCGACTGCGCGCTGCGCGGACGAAGGCCGCTCCGACAAGTTCGTTCCGGCAAAACTGCGACTATGCCGCCTGCACCTTTAGCACGATTCCGTCTGTGGAAATTACCGTGACCCGTGAACCCGCGGCCATATCCTCACCCTCGACCGTCCACAGTGCATCGCCCAGCTTCACTTTGCCTCGTCCCATTCGAATCGCCTCGGTGAGCTCGAACTCGCGACCTACCAATTGCGCCGCACGCTTGTTCAGCAGCGGACGGTCGGTGATCGGCTCGCGTGACCGGAAAAAGCGCAAATAGAGCCCGACGCCCACGGCCGCAAATACGCCAAAGATCAATACCTGAGGCAAGGCCGCGAGGTCTGGAAACAGGATCATCAGACCGCCCATCGCCAGCGCCGCCAGCCCCAGCCAGAGCAGGCTGGCTCCCGGAACGAGCATCTCGGCAAGCAACAACAGCCCGCCGATGCTCCACCACAGATACACAATCTTATCCATGGGGCTTGTCGTCCGGCATCTTGGGCGGCCGCGGTTTTGCCGCGCGATCTTCGAAGCTGGCACGCGCCAGCTCGGCGATGCCGGCAAGGCTGCCCAGAATTCCGGTCAACTCCATCGGCATGATCAACACCTTCTGGTTGGGCGCTGAGGCGATCGCCTGCAAGGCCGTCACATATTTATCAGCAACAAAGTAGTTGATCGCCTGCAGATCGCCCTTTGCGATGGCCTGCGACACCATCATCGTCGCCTTGGCCTCAGCTTCCGCTGAACGCTCGCGCGCTTCGGCGTCCCGGAAAGCAGCTTCCCGGCGTCCCTCTGCCTCAAGCACTGCGGCCTGCTTCTGGCCCTCGGCACTCAGAATCGCAGATTGGCGCGAACCTTCTGCGACAAGAATGGAAGCGCGCTTGTCACGCTCTGCCTTCATCTGGCGTGCCATCGACTCGACCAGATCGCGCGGCGGTGTGATGTCCTTTATTTCGATGCGGTTGCACTTCAGGCCCCAGGGATGGGTGGCCTCGTCAACCACTCTGAGCAACTGCGCATTGATTACGTCGCGCTTTGACAGTGACTCATCAAGATCCATCGAACCGAGCACGGTACGGATATTGGTCATCACCAGATTGAGAATGGCGATTTCCAGTGTAGATACTTCGTAGGCCGCCTTGGGCGCGTCAAGCACTTGGTAAAACACTACGCCGTCCACGGCGACCACCGCGTTGTCCTTGGTGATCACTTCCTGGCGGGGCACATCCAGTACCTGCTCCATCATATTGATGCGCTTGCCCACATTGTGCGCAAACGGAATGATGAAACTCAACCCTGGGGTCAACGTGCGCACATAGCGTCCAAACCACTCCAGCGTATATTCGTAGCCCTGAGGCACCCGCACCACGCCCTGCCACGCGAACACCACAATCACGGCTAAAACTATATAGGCGGTACCCATTTCCTGCTCCTGTGGTGCGGGGCGATCATCATAAACCAGTGCGCTGACGATAGTGCGCGGCTGGCTCCTGGACTGGTGCCGGCCGAGCCGCGCCTGCCACCGCAAAACTACACCGCCTGGAGCGCGCCGCAAACACCCAATGCTATGATCGGCCGTACCCCTGCCTCCGGGCGGGATGCTAAGTACCCAGTGTTGAGTCGCCCCTTGTCAGGAGAAATTAAAATGAAGAAGCTGCTAGTGCTTGCCGTTGGTGCCGCTCTGCTTGGCTCCGCCTCGACTGCCTTCGCAATCACCGATGAAGAAGGCAATGCCTCGATCCAGTTCAACTTCTCGCCACCAGGTGCACGCAGCCTGGGCATGGGCGGCGCTTTCCTTGCTCTGGCCGACGACGCGACTGCCGCGTTCACCAATCCGGCGGGCCTGGTGCAATTGGCAGCGCCAGAGATTTCGCTGGAAGTACGCGAGACCAATTACGACACGCAGTTTGTCGAGGCCGGCAACTTCGCCACTGCCCCTTTCAACGCCGGGGGTCTGGCGTACGGCAGCACCGCAACCGATGTCCGCAATATCTCGTTCCTGTCCTGGGTGATCCCAATGGACAACTGGGCGCTGGCGATTTACCGTCACGAGTTCCTGAACTTCGAAACCGACTTCGTCAGTCTCGGACCGACAGCATCTGACTCGACACTCTTCATCCGCCCCTTCGCAGCTGCCATCGAAGTGGACACCATGGTCAATGGTCTCTCCGGAGCACTGAAAGTCGGCGACAAGCTGTCCCTTGGCGTGAGCCTGAATCACTACGAATTCGACATCAACTCCGCCACCCTGCGCGTCGCGATCACCTCGGGCGGCAACACCCTTGGCCAGTTCACGACCCGCCAGTTCGGCGACGATGGCGCGTTCGGATTCAATCTCGGCGCGCGTTATCAGTTTAATGACCAGTGGCAGTTCGGCATGGTCTACCGGCGCGCGCCCGAGTTTGGTTACAAAGCGTCATTGATCAGCTCGAATGGCAACGTCTCTTTCGTCAAGGATTCAACCTTTGACGCACCGGACGTGTTCGGGATCGGTGCCACCTGGCGACCGATGGAGGCGGTAACGATTTCATTGGATATCAACCAGATTTTCTATTCCGATCTTACTGACGGTGGCGTCGACTCGAACTTCATACTTGACGACTCCGGAACCCGGCCCAGCCTCGATCCGTTGAAGGTCGACGATGGCGTTGAAGTTCGACTGGGTGGCGAATACACCTTTACCAATTTTCAGAATCCCTTCAGCATCCGCGCCGGTGTCTGGCACGATCCGGAACACTCGGTCCGCTTCCAGGGCGCCCCAGGCACCACCGTCGACGCCTTGGCCAATGCGGTGCTGTTCTCCATCGGCGATGACGAAATACATTATGCCGGCGGCTTCGGCTGGGCATTCGAGAAGTTTCAGCTCGATGCTGCGGCGGACTTCTCCGACCTCGTCGACACCTACTCGGTCTCAGGCGTGTGGCGTTTCTAAGCGCCCGTTGCTGAACCAATAACAAAACCCGCCGCGGGCGACCCGGCGGGTTTTTTCTTGGAAGTGCGTGCGCTTGGAAGCGCAATTGTCCTCGCGCCAGCGACCGCTCTTACAGCTCTTCCTGGGTCAACCGACGCAGGTACTCATCGACATTGACTTCAACGTTGCGAGGGCGTCGATGAAACAAATCCTGGATGCGTTCGTTGTTGCTGTTGCGAACCGCTTGCGCGGAACCGGATTCCAGAATTCGACCCTGATCGAGCACGGTAATCGTATCGGCAATTTTGAACGCACTCTCCAGCTCATGCGTCACCACCACGATGGTCATACGCAGAGCATCGCGCAATTTCAGGATCAGATCGTCCAGCTCCGCCGACACCACAGGGTCGAGACCAGCAGAAGGTTCGTCGAAGAAAAGCAACTTTGGATCCATCACGATTGCCCGAGCCAGCGCCGCACGTTTGACCATGCCTCCAGATAATTGTGCTGGCATCAAGTCCTGAAAGCCACCGAGATTGACTACTTCAAGCTTCAGACGACTCATGATTCGAATCGTATTCTCGTCAAGTCGGGTGTGTTCACGCAGTGGCAGTGCGACGTTGTCGCCCACGCTCATCGAGGTCACCAGCGCCCCACCCTGAAATGAGACGCCGATTTTGCGACGCAGCTTCAGCAACTCCGGGGCCGAGGCACGACCTACGTCGGTTCCCAATATTTCTACGGTGCCGGCTTGCGGGCGTTGCAGACCGATAATGTGGCGCAGCAATGTGCTCTTGCCGGAGCCGGACCCGCCCATGATCACGCGGATCTCGCCCGGCATCACCTGAAAATCGATACCGTGCAGTACGCGAAGGCGGCCGTAGTGCGCCTCCAGTCCACGCACATCGATGACCGGTCCAGGGCTGTCCATGTCAGCGATTGAGGAAAAAGCTGAAGATCATGTCAGCGATGACGATGGCGGAAATCGACAACACTACCGCACGCGTGGTAGCGCGCCCAACGCCTTCAGCGCCGCCACTCACGGCGAATCCAGTAGTGACCCCAACCAAGGTAATCAGCACCGCAAACACCACGCTCTTGGATAATCCCTGACCCAGATCACCAGGCTCCAGCAATTGCATGGTCTGCACCATATACACCGCTGGGCTGATGTCCAGCATAGGTGAGCAGTACAGAGCGGCGCCCAGGATCGCCATCAAATTGGCGATGATCGTCAGTACCGGCAGCATCAGCAGCATCGCCAGCAGCGCCGGGGCCGCGAGGTAACGAACCGGGTCGATACCCATCACGCCAAGCGCATCAATTTCCTGCGATACGTTCATCGATCCGATGCGCGCCGCAAACGAAGATCCCGAACGGCCAGCCACCAGAATGCCGGTGATCAGCACTCCGAACTCGCGCGTCACCGATTTGGCGACCGCGGCCACCACTTGTGACTCGGCGCCGAAATCGCCCAACGCAGCTACAAACTGAATGCCCAACATCAGTCCCACGGTGAAGCTGAGGACGGACACGATGGGAATCGCATCGACGCCGACCTGTCGCATTTGCTCCGCGATTGCACTGGCGCGAACTGGTTGCCCGCTGCGAAATCCAGCGATACAAAACCACAGACTCTCGACCAGCAACGCGGCGGCATATCCGACCCCGCGCACGACGCTTACGCTACGCTTACCAACCCGGCTGACGAAAAAAAGAACGTCGGCCACTTATGTTCCTGCCCGTGCGGTTTCCAGATCAGCGAAAATCGGAAACACCCGATCGAGTCGCGCCAACTCCAACACCGAAGTAACCGATGGACTAGGCGCGATCAGTGCGAACCGTTGGCTCTTCGCGCGCGCCTGCTGAAAGCCTTCGACCAGCGCTGCAATTCCTGAAGAGTCAATGTAACTGACCCGGGTCAGTACCACCGCCAAGCCAGGCGTCGTCGACAGCGCATCCAGAACACTGCGCCGGATGTCTTGCGACCAGCTCAAGTCAACTTCACCGCGGACGTCCAACACTGTCCACCCGTGTTCTACATGTTGATCACAGCCGTTGTTGATTGCTGCTGCACTCATGGACCAGATTCCTTTCGCAGTCGTCGTCGCATGCACAAGACATTTCCGGCCCGATGTTTGAGCGGCCGCAACCGCCAACGGTCCATGGTCTCGTCAATGATATTAACGCCCAGCCCCCCCGGCCGGCATTCGCTGAGATCCCGCGGCCGCACGCAGCGCGGGTCAACCGGCGGCGCGCGATCACGCAGTCGGATGCGCAGCTGTCCGCGCACGTGCTCTACGCATAACCCGATGCAGCCACCAACGCACTCCCGGTAGGCATGCCGGATGACATTGGTGCAGGCCTCATGCACAGCCAGAATCAGGCGCTCTTGCTCGCGCGCCGGGATGTGCAACCGCTCCAACGCCTGCGCCAGCGCGCGCCGCATTTCGGCCATCGCTTCGGCCCGTGCCGGTAGGGTCATTCGCAGCAACGGTCGCCCGCTCATACCCACGCTCCGCCAATCAGCATCAACGTGGTGTCGTCATGCAGCCGCATACGACGCAGCTCACCGACAATTCGCCGCAACCGCGTTTCTGGCCGCCAACCTGCGTGTTTGGTGATCAGATCGGTCATGCCTGACACGCCTAGCAGTGCTCCGGATGGCGGGCGTGCGTCGGTCGCTCCATCGGAAAAGAGGTACACAGCGCCATTGCCCACGTCAACGCTTTGCTGCGGAAACGTCATGCCCGCGAGAATGCCCAGCGGCGGGCCCTCGGCGCGGAACGTGGACACTTCGCTCGCGTCGCTCAGATGCACCAGGGGAGGAAAGCCGGCGTTGGCCCACGTCAGCTGACGACTGGCCGGATCCAGATAACCAGCGGCGGCGCAAACAAAACTGCCATTGCCGAGCGACTCGCACAGTTCTTCATTGACACGCGCCATCCACGCAGACGGAGGCAGCCCCTCCTTGCCGGCCCAGCGCATCAAGCTGGCACAGCGCACCATCAGAAACGCAGCATCCAATCCCTTGCCGGCGACATCACCAATGGTGAAGCCGATGCGGCCGTCGGGCAGATCAAAATAGTCATAGAAGTCGCCGGAGATTTCCTGAGCTGGCCGATTCAGCGCGAGCACCGGGAACGCGCCACGACGACGCTTGGGCAGCAGACTTCGCTGCATGCGCCGCGCCAGGGTCAGCTCACGCCGCAAGCGGTCCCGCTTGATCAACTCCGCAGCGAGTCGGGCATTGCCGATCGCCAATGCCGCTGGGGCCGCGAGCGCGCGCAGTAGCAGATGATCGGACTCGTCAAACAGCTTGCCGCCCAGCTTGTTGACGACTTGCAGCACGCCCAACGCGCCATGGCCGGATAGCAGTGGCGTGCACAGCAGTGACCGCGTGCAGAATCCAGTCTGCCGATCAACAGCGACTTCGAAATCCGGATCGTGCGCGGTATCACGCACCATTTGAGTTCGCTCGCTGCTGAAGGCGCGGCCGACTACACCGTTACCCAGCGGCAATTTCACGCCGCGGATATCCACCGGCCCTGCGGAAGCACGGCAGATCAATGCGTCTTCGCTTTCGTTGAGCAGGAAAATTGAGGCCGCCTCGGCGTGCATCGCAGCAACAATGCGCTGCACGGTCTTGTGCAACGTTGCTTCCAGGTCGAGACTGGAAGCCAACGCCTGCGACAATTCGGCAACCAAGGCCAGCGCCTGCGATGCGGGCGGGGCGTTGATCACCGGTGCGGGTTCGGTTACCGAGTACATGCAGTGCTCAGCTAGACCCTGGGCCGCGCGGTGCCTGGCGTTGCTCACGGCGGCGGCGCAGGCCAAGCAAAGTCATGAACGGGCCGGAGAGCACATACAGCCCGGCAATCGACAACAGCAAAAACTGCGGATGGATCACCAACAACACAATGATGCCCATCGCAAGCGGCGCGAACACGAACGGCACGCGCTCGGAAGCCGGCATCGACTTGAAGCTCCAGTAGCGGATACGGCTGACCATCAACACTGCAGCGACCAAGGTCACACCCAACGCAATAAAGGCCACATCCGCACCGGCGATGTCGAAGTGTTCCATGGTCCAGACAAAGCTCATCATCAATCCAGCTGCGGCAGGGCTTGCCAGGCCCTGGAAGTAGCGCTTGTCGGCGCTGCCTGCCTGAGTGTTGAACCGCGCCAGACGCATGGCTGCGCAGGCCGCATACACAAACGACGCAGCCCAACCGATCTTGGCGACCAGCGGACCATAGATTTTCAGGTCCGCCAACGCCCACGAGTACATCACCAGAGAGGGCGCCAGACCAAAACTCACCAGATCCGAGAGGCTGTCGTACTGCACGCCAAAATCGCTCTGGGTATTGGTCATGCGCGCCACCCGACCATCAATGCCATCCAACAAGGCAGCGACGAACACCGCCACCGCACCCTGCGAATACCGTCCGGAAAATGCAGAAATGATCGCAAAGTAGCCGGCGAGCATCGCGGCAGTAGTAAAAAGATTGGGCAACAGGTAAATGCCGGGATGACGCGGATGCGGGGATTTGGGCATTTCGCTCATGGGTCTGCCAAGCTGGAATGTGGACAAGTGTAGCGCAGCTGGTTTTGTGCCCAGACACGCCAGCGCGCCCTTCTTGGGGCCGGTTCGACCTGGATTTGCGGGCCCTGGAGCTTCGGCTCAGTCTCACGATTGGCGCCCTGATCGCAGTCCACAAGACCGCTTCCGACCGCTACTTCTAGCCCCTCAGCTGAACAGCCTGCACCGCATCACTTCCCTTGCCGCGCTGTGGCGCTAAGATCGGGCATCCAACGGATGAGGAACCCACCATGCGCCGTGCACTACCTGTTCTGATCGGCCTACTGATGATTTCGCCCGCTGTCCTGTCCGAGCAGTTCTACAAGTGGCAAGACGAGAAAGGCGTCTGGCACTTCAGCGCTCAGAAGCCCAAGGATCAGCCAGCAGAGAAGCTGAAGGTCCGGGCCGTTGCAACGCAGAGCACCGACGACAGCGACGAAGACAGCGATACTGACAAGGCCAAGGCCATTGCAGAGGAATCGCCGAATTGCAAAGCCGCACGCGCCAACCTCGAGGTGCTCAACAGCAGCGCTTTGGTCGCCAAGGACATTGATGGCGACGGCGAGGCCGAGAACCTGACGCTGGAACAGCATCAGGAAGAGATCGCGCTGGCGGAGCAGCAAAAGAGTGCATTCTGCAAGCCAGACAAACCGGTTGCAGAAGAAGCAGAAGAAGATGTGACCGAGTGAGTCGGTCCACCTCCGCGAAATGGAACTCAATCGCAGCGCACTGATTGTCGGCACCATGGTCGCCATTGGACTTGGCGCTGCGGCGGCATGGTGGTCGCGGCCCACGGCGGACAGAGCGCAGGGCACCCCTGCGACGCGTTCTGCGGCCAATAGCCTTGCTGAACCCGCTACACCGCCACGGCTGTATAAATGGCAGGACGACAACGGAGTTTGGAACTTTACCGACCAACCGCCAACGGATCGCAACTACCAGGAAGTACGTGGCACGCCCAATGTGACTTCGATGCCAACAATCGTGCCTGAGGTGCCCATGTCTGACCAAGCCGAGACTATTCCACCGCCTTCGGATTGAGCAACACTGCATTGAACCGATTCTGATTGCGCAATAGTGGCGCCGCTGCAATTCGGCTGGCTCGCTCTGCAGGGCGCGGCTATCATCGCCGGTCCATTGTCCAGCAGCGACGCACCTATGCGCCTTTCCCGTTTTCACCTTTCCACGATCAAGGAAGTTCCCGCCGACGCGGAGATTGTCAGCCACCAGCTGATGCTGCGTACCGGAATGTTGCGCAAGCTTGCCGCCGGCATCTACACCTGGTCGCCACTCGGACTGCGCGTGCTGCGCAAGGTCGAGGCGATTGTGCGCGAGGAAATGAACCGCGCTGGCGCGCTGGAATTGCTGATGCCGTCGATCCAACCGCGCGAACTGTGGGACGAGACCGAACGCTGGGCACGTTTTGGTGGACAGCTGCTGAAGATCAAGGACCGCAAGGAGCAAGAGTTCTGCTATGGCCCCACCCACGAGGAAGTCATTACCGATTTTGCGCGCAACGAGCTGAAAAGCTACAAGCAACTGCCATTGAATTTTTACCAGATCCAGACCAAATTCCGCGACGAAATCCGCCCACGCTTCGGTGCCATGCGCGCGCGCGAATTTCTGATGAAGGACGCGTATTCCTTCCATCTCACGGCGGACTGCCTGTCCAGCGAATACGACAACATGTACGCAACGTACACACGTATATTCACCCGTCTGGGGCTGAAGTTTCGCGCGGTACAGGCCGACACTGGCGCGATCGGCGGCAATGCCTCGCATGAGTTCCACGTGCTGGCCGATTCCGGCGAAGACGCAATCGCGTTTTCCACCGGCTCGGAGTACGCGGCCAATGTGGAACTTGCCGAAGCAGTGGCACCGAGTCACGCCCGCCCGGCGGCAACTGCGACGTTGACGCGGGTGAATACGCCCAAGCAACGAACCATCGACGAAGTCAGCGCGTACTTGCAGGTGACTGCGCAACAGTGCGTCAAAACGATCATTGTGCGCGGTCGAGAAGGGCTGGTCGCGCTCTGCGTGCGCGGCGATCACGAGATCAACGAAGTCAAGGCACAAAAACTTTCCGAACTGCCCGGCGAATCCGAGCTCGCCACTGAAGCCGAGATCGAAGCGGCGATCGGATGCAAGCCCGGCTTCATCGGCCCAGCCGGTTTGCCCGCGTCAATACCCGTGATCGTCGATCGCGCCGCTGCGGTGCTTGCCGATTTCGTTTGCGGTGGCAATCAGAACGGCACGCATTACACCGGTGCCAACTGGGACCGCGACGCACGCGTCACGCGCGTCGAAGATCTGCGCAAAGTGGTCGTCGGTGATGCCGCGCCCGATGGCAAGGGTGAAATCCGTATTGCTCGGGGCATCGAAGTCGGTCATGTGTTCCAGCTCGGCCAGAAGTATGCCGAAGCCATGCAGGCAACGGTGCTCGATGAAGCTGGCCAGAAGCGCGTGATGTTCATGGGCTGTTATGGCATCGGCGTGTCGCGAATCGTCGCCGCGGCAATTGAACAGAACTTCGATGCTGCCGGCATCATCTGGCCCGACGCAATAGCGCCTTGGAAAGTCGCGGTCTGCATAATCAATCCGAAAAAAGATCCCGCCATCGATGCTGCAGGTGAGGCGCTGTACAACGACCTCAACGCCGCCGGCATCGATGCCGCACTCGACGATCGCGGCCTGCGCGCCGGCCAGATGTTTGCCGACATCGAACTCATCGGCATCCCACATCGCGTGGTGGTATCCGAACGCGGCCTCGCCGCCGGCACCTTCGAATACCGCCACCGCCGCGCCACTGAAGCCGAAGCCCTGAGCCGCGAACAATTGCTGCAACGTCTCAGCTGATTCCCGCAAAATTTTTGCGCGCCTGTGGGTCTGCGTGCAACGCAGCCCCACATTTGCGCAGTCGTGGGCCCGCGCTATGCGCGGACGCTGTTTAAACATTCCGCTGCCAGCGCATTAGGTCGGGCCCCGTTCGGGCGCAGCCCGTCAAAGTGAACAAAGTCAGGTCTGCTCTTCGGCGTCAGCCGAAGCCCCAGGACGGACGACGGACAATTTACCAATGCTGGTCGAGTCGGGATCGATGGCGACAGTTCCACACGCTTGATCAATATCGAACGCTGCGCCTTCGCCCTGCCTTACTGCATAGCAACGAGGTCACATTGTGCCGAGACCAAGAGCGATTGGCGCGTGTTCCTATTCTGTGCTTGCCGGTGCCCAAACCAATGGGTGACCTGTGCGCGTGAAGAGAGTGCTTTTTCGACCGCATGAATGCCGAGCGGGTCTGCTTAGGCATGTTTGATGGGCCAGCGAATCACAAAATGCAGTCCGTTGCGATTCTCGGCGATGATGCTGCCACCCAGGAGCTGGGTGACGCGGTTGTAGACGATATGCAGACCCAGTCCTGAGCCGCCTTTGCCGCGGCTGGTGGTGAAGAACGGATCGAAGATGCGCTTGAGCATTGACGGTTCGACGCCGACACCATTGTCCTGATATTCCATAACCACCTCGGTGTTGCCGCGCGTGTACGCGTGCAACTCGATCAGGCCATGCTTGTCTCCGGGAAAAGCATGCGCCAGCGCATTGCTGATCAGATTGACAACGACTTGATAGATCGCTCCCGGATAGGTATCAATCAGAATGTCGTTGGGGCAGATGATGCGCAGGTCGTGCACCGTTCGCTTCAGCACCGGCTGCATGGCAAACGCGATCTCATTGAGATATTCACCGAGGTGGATCGTGCGACGCTCTTCGCTGCTCTGATCAACGGCAACCTGCTTGAAACTGCGCTCCAGTTGTCCGGCTCGTTCGAGGTTTTTCAGAATCAGGCGGCTGGACTCTTTGGCGCCGGCGCGGTACTTGGCCAGATCACTGCGCGTCAGCTGATTGCCTTC
>JANMSL010000379.1:0-3820 GCA_031389245.1 Lysobacterales bacterium
CCCTCGCGTCAGATGGCGGAGTGGACGGGACTCGAACCCGCGACCCTCGGCGTGACAGGCCGATATTCTAACCGACTGAACTACCACTCCCTTTTCCGATGATCAGAAAACACATCTGATCATCAAACTCTTGCAGACATCGAAGGTGTCATCCCTCGATCGGACCTGTACCCAACTTGCTCGGTTTTATGCTGCGTCCTGACAGATGGTGGGTGCTGAGGGTTTCGAACCCCCGACCCTCGCCTTGTAAGGGCGACGCTCTACCGCTGAGCTAAGCACCCCAGCAAAGCGAACTAGTTTACAGCGTCTTTCAGGGCTTTGCCAGCCTTGAACGCGGGATTCTTCGAGGCCTTGATCTTGAGCGTCGCACCAGTCTGCGGGTTACGGCCTGTACGCGCAGCGCGCTTACGAACCGAGAATGTTCCGAAGCCAACGATAGCGACGGTGTCGCCAGACTTAAGTGCTTTCTTCACGACTTTGATCACTGCCTCGAGTGCACGGCCAGCATCGGCCTTGCTGAGTTCTGCGTTTTCTGCGATGCCGGTAACCAGATCCGATTTGTTCATTGGGTACTCCCTGGAATTCGTGTGGGTGGTTCGTTGTCAATTCGGACTGATGCGCAGCATCGTTGGATGCTTGCTCTTCAGTCTCAGCTACCGCGAGAGCCGCAACTAAGCACGCTCACAGCCGAAGCAGTAGGGGCGTCTTTATACCAGTGGCACTATAAGCGCGCAACAAAGCACAGCACGCTTTACAGGGGTAAAACATGAGTTGCCTCTACTGTCAATGAGGCCGTATCACATTCGACTCGGATTCTCCATCGGGCTCGGCGGCAGGTTTGCTATCGACTGCAACCGTCGCGGTTGCGACCGGAGTCGGCCGCAGTGGTTCGGCCAGCGCCAGATCGAGCACTTCGTCGATCCACTTCACTGGACGAATGTCCAGCCGCGAGGTGATTTCAGCCGGAATGTCGACCAGATCTTTGGCGTTTTCTTCCGGGATTACCACGGTCTTGATGCCTCCGCGGTGCGCCGCAAGCAGCTTTTCCTTCAAGCCGCCGATGGGCAGCACTCGCCCGCGCAATGTGATTTCTCCGGTCATCGCAACATCAGCGCGAACCGGAATTCGAGTCAACGCAGAGACCAGCGCAGTGCACATTGCGATGCCTGCGCTTGGTCCATCTTTGGGCGTGGCGCCCTCAGGGACGTGAATGTGGAGGTCGTTCTTCTGATTGAACTCTGGATCAATACCGAATAGTGCAGCGCGCGCGCGCACCACCGAAAGCGCCGCCTGGATTGATTCCTGCATCACATCGCCGAGCTGACCGGTGTGGATCAACTTGCCCTTGCCCGGAATCACACTCGCTTCAATGCTGAGTAAATCGCCTCCGACCTGGGTCCAGGCAAGCCCGGTAACGAGGCCCACTTCCGGTTGTTGTTCGGCGCGCCCGTAAGTGAATTTGCGCACGCCCAGATAGTGTTCCAGGCGATCGGCACCGACGCGGACATTGGTGCGTTTTGTTGTTGCTTTTCCCGACTTTGGCTTCTTCCTGGACGAAGCCATCGCCGCCTCTTTGACCACTTTTCGCGCGATTTTTGCGATCTCACGACCCAGCCCGCGCACTCCCGCCTCGCGCGTGTAATAACGCACCATATCGCGTACTGCATCTGTTTCGATCACCAGCTCGCGCTCGGCAAGTCCTGCCGCTTTGGTCTCTTTTGCAAGCAGATAGCGTTCCGCAATTCCGATCTTCTCTTCTTCGGTATAGCCCGGAATGCGAATGACCTCCATACGGTCGAGCAACGCCGAAGGTATGTTCAATGAATTGGCGGTAGCGATGAACATGACATCGCTGAGATCAAAATCCACTTCCAGGTAGTGATCATTGAACGTGTGATTCTGTTCGGGATCCAGCACCTCCAAGAGCGCAGACGACGGATCTCCACGGAAATCCGTCGACATCTTGTCGATCTCATCCAACATCACCAACGGGTTGCGCACCCCTGCCTTGGACAAATTCTGGATCACACGACCGGGCATCGAGCCAATGTAAGTGCGGCGATGTCCGCGAATTTCCGCTTCGTCACGCACCCCACCAAGCGCCATGCGAATGAATTTTCGGTTGGTCGCGCGCGCTATGGATTGCCCGAGTGAAGTCTTGCCTACGCCTGGAGGTCCGACCAGGCACAGAATCGGACCTTTCATTTTCTTGACCCGCTGCTGCACCGCGAGGTACTCAAGAATGCGTTCTTTGACTTTTTCCAGGCCGTAATGGTCCGCATCAAGCACCTGCTCCGCGGCCGGCAAATCCTTGCGGATCTTGGTGCGCTTTTTCCACGGCGCGCCAAGCAACCAGTCAAGGTAATTGCGCACCACAGTTGCCTCCGCTGACATGGGCGACATCTGCTTGAGCTTGCTGAGCTCGTTGCGCGCCTTGGCCGTTACCGCCTTGGGCATGCCTGCTGTGCCAATTTTGCGGGCAAGTTCGTCAAGCTCATTCGGCGCTTCATCCAGATCGCCCAATTCCTTTTGGATCGCCTTCATCTGCTCGTTGAGATAGTACTCGCGCTGACTCTTTTCCATTTGCGTCTTGACCCGACCGCGAATGCGCTTTTCAATCTGTTGTAAATCGATTTCGGCATTGACCAGCCCAATGAGTCGCTCCAGGCGCTCATAAACGTCGAGTGTCTCCAACACGTGCTGCTTGTCCTGCAAGCGTACGCCCAGATGCGCTGCCACGGTGTCAGCGAGGCGGGAAGGCTCGTCGATGCCGGCGAGCGTCGTCATCAGCTCCGGCGGCACCTTGCGGTTGAGCTTGATGAACGTCTCAAACAGGGACATCAGCGACTTGGCAGCAGCATCCACTTCGCGCGAGTCACGCGATGTCAGCGACTCGACCACGAGCATCTGACCGTGCAGCACCTCGCCCAATGTTTCAACGCCCGACAGCCTGACTCTGGAGACGCCCTCAACCAGCACCTTGATGGTGCCATCGGGGAGCTTTAACAGCTGCAACACGTTGGCCAGGGTGCCGAGCTCGTAGAGGTCTGCCGCACCGGGGTCATCGATATCGGGACTCTTCTGTGCGACCAGAAGGATCTGCTTGTCGCCTTCCATTGCAGCATCCAGCGAGCGGATCGATTTCTCGCGCCCGACGAACAGCGGAATCACCATATTGGGGAACACCACCACATCCCGCAGCGGTAAAAGCGGAATGGTGCGTAGGGTTTCAGTTCGGGAGCGTGACACTGTCATGAGAAATTCCTGAGAAATTGCCGGACCCAAGTCGAGGGTCGGACGCAAGTCGAGACTGCGCCTGACGCCGATAGTCGTCAAGTGTGGTCATTCACTGGAGATGCAAGAGTTGGGCCACAAAGCGCTTCGAACCGTGCAACGCGGGGCGAAGGGTGATGGGCTGAACTCAGTCGGCGCCGACGGCACGCGCAGAGGGCTGAGCGTTGCTGTAGATCAGGTAGGGCTCGGCAGCGCCATTGATGACCGCTTCGTCGACCACCACCTTACTGACCTGCTCCTGCGACGGCAGCTCATACATGGTGTCCAGCAGTACCGACTCCAGGATCGTGCGCAAGCCGCGCGCGCCGGTGCGGCGCTTCAAAGCCTTGCGCGCTATGGCGCGCAGCGCATCATCGCGGAACTCAAGCTCGACGCCCTCCATCTCAAACAGTTTGCGGAACTGTTTGGTGATGGCATTTTTGGGCTCGCTGAGGATCTTGATAAGCGCTTCCTCATCCAGTTCCTCCAGAGTGGCCACGACCGGAAGCCGACCAACAAACTCTGGAATCAATCCGAACTTGATCAG
>JANMSL010000404.1:0-5215 GCA_031389245.1 Lysobacterales bacterium
GTGCTGTCATTGTGTATTGACGAAGTTTTCACTGACGCTACGTCGCTTAGCGCGGACCACCGCCGTTGTCTTGCGTGATGCTGTCGGTGAAGTAGTACGGGGCAGTCTTGACGACGTGGGCGGTCGCGGCGGGCGGTCCCACTGCACCGGCGGCCGCGGTTTGCATCGCGTGCTGTTCCGCGGCGCTGAAACTTTGCGCCAGAATGCGGCCGAGAACGCGCTGTGCGGTGGCGTCGGCCTTGTTTGCTTGCGGCATTGAGGTTCCTCTCTGAGTTGAGTCACGTGCGTGCGTCCGAACACAGGTCCGGCGCGATATTGCCGGCGCGTGATGCGTTGATCCGATCACCGCAACCGACGTATCCAAGCTACGGGCGGGCACGGCGCAAAGGAAGGAAGAAAGCGGGATCGGCTGGGACAAAGTCGGGCACGGGTTGCTGGCCCAGACTTCAGCAGTCGCCGGCAGCGTTGCGCCGCAAACCGGTGTCTGGAAACAATTCGGCATTGATTTTGTCCCCACTTCGTCCCGCGCTGGCGCTGGACAACCATTGCCCTGGGCCTAACATAGGCACACTGGATCAAGGAGTCGCGTCATGTTGCGTCGTCTGAGTCTGCTGTTCTGCCTGGCATTGATTGCCAGCCCACTGATGGCACACAGTGAGTTGCCAGGCGCGGCCTGGTGCGCAGGCGGCCAGCCCACCGAAGTCGCCAGTTTTCGCTTCGAACCCGGTGCGCTCAGCGCGCGCTCGGGGACGGACACATGCCCGGGGCCCGGTGATTCCGGCAACGTTGGCAAGAACTGTGGGCAATTTGACGACGACTACGGGCGCGGCTTTCACGCCAGCCACCGTTACTGCGCAACGTTTGAATACCGACGTCGCCGCAACGAAATCAGGGATGCTGGAAGTGTCGTAGTACTGGTTAGCCGGCCAGCCAGCTTTTTGCGGCCGACACATCATGCCGACTACTCAGCCGCACAGGGCCTGGAAGGTATCTGCGTTCGCTGCGAAACCGCGGGCAGCTTACCCGCTGTGCCGCTCGCTACTGACAGCGACGACTGAACCGCGCATCTGCGCCTGCCCGCGCATCTGCGCCTGCAAGTCGTGGATGCGGTTATCGATCAGCTCGCGCTGCATTGAATCCAAGCGGCATTCGGACAACACGAAGTAGGCCGTGCGCAGCACTTCACGCCAACGTGGGCGCGCCGGCAGCGCGGCCAGGTCCAAGTAGCGGTTCAAGGTGCGTGTGCGCAAGCGTCCATCATCAATGGTGATGCGCCAGATGCCGCTCTTCTCGGCGAGTTCCAGGCGTGTGCTGCAGGTGCTGCGCTCCCATGCCTCAAGGCTGACCTGCATCAGCTCGACCATTGCGCCGCGGCCCGCATCTGATGCGGGGAGATCGTCGACAGCTTCGTGCGCGTGCGGGCTGACGCCTTGCTCCCAGCGTGCATGCGCCCGGTTCATACTGTCGACCCAGGCCCCGGCATGGGTTTCGCTGGACAGCGAAAGCACCCCCAATTCCTCCTCCAGCGTCAGCGAAAGTGCGCGGATGGGCAGCGCGCTGTGCGCCCCCACTTCAAGATGCAGCGGGGATTCGGTTTCGCCGCTGCTCAAACGCTCCAGAGCGGACTGCAGCTCGGCAGCGGCATCGGTGCCAATGACGTCTGCCAGACGAGCGCCGCGCAGCACCGCTTCGTCACGCTGCAACAGCAACGCCGCGGCTGCGTTGGCGAGTCGAATCACGCCGGCGGCATCCACCACCAACACCGGCTCGCTGGACTGATCCAGCGCCACCCGCAGCGACCGCAGATCGGCGCGCAGCGACTCGGCTTCGCGGCGCGCTTCTTCCACATGGACACGATGCTGTGCCTCGACTTGCTGCGTGTGCAGACGCTGCCGATAGAGCCGGCGTTGATAGAACACCAGCAGACTAGCGACGGCGAGTACGCCGGCCAGGCCGAGGCCGAGCAACTGGTTGCGGCGCTGTTGCAGCGCCAGCGCCTGTTCGGCATTGGCATGGCGCAGCCGGTCACGCTCGTGCTCCAGCTCGGAAACCTCGAAGCGCACTCGCAACGCGTCCATGCGCTCACCGTGACGGCGCTGCATCAGTTGCAGCTCGGCGCGATGCGCCGCCTGTGCGAAGCTGAGCGCATCGCGATCTCGCCCAAGTTGCGCCGACCACAGCGACTGCGTCGCGGCCCACTCCTGCGCCAGCGGCAAATCGTCGTCGCCTGGCGGCGGCAAAAATTGCGCCAGCCGCGCCGCTGCCAAATCGAGGTTTCCCGCCGCGGCAACCAGTCGCGCTTGCAGCAAAACCATGTCGGCCGGCACCGGTTGTTTCAGCTGTGCGGCCAGGTCCTGCGCGATCCGCACCCAGCGTTGAGCTGCATCAGCAGCATTAGCACGCCACTCCAGTTCGGCACGGTGTCGCGCCAGGCGCAATTGATCAACGCGGGCTTGTTCACGCTCGAACACCGACCAGGCGCTCTCCAGATGCTGGCGCGCCAAAGCGAACTCTTCGGCATCACTGGCCAGCAGTCCGAGGTCTTCGGTGGTGTGCGCGGCGAGCAGCACGCGCCCTTCGCGCTGATGCCCGTCCAGTGCGCGCCGCAGATAAGCCTCGGCCTGCGCCGGTTCCTTGAGATCGCGATACAGATTGCCAATGTTGTCTTCCGTCGCAGCCAGATCCGTTTCACCGCTTCGGCGCTTGTGCTCCAGGCTCGACAACCAGTGCGCAAGCGCTTGGCGATCCTCACCGAGCCGGCGATAGGCCACGCCCAGATCGTTTTCGCTGACCGCAGTGGCCCGCAGGTCGCCGGCCTTGCCGGCAGCGGTCAAACCCTCCAGGAAACGCGCCAACGCGCGCGCCATATCGCCCTTCCGATAAGCCAGCATGCCTTGCCGGCGGGCGATGCGATGCGCCGCCAGCGGATCTTTTACCTGCGCCAGGATTCGCTCTGCTGCATCCAGCTGCGCTGTGGCCGCATCCAGATTGCCTTTGGCGGTATGCAGCTCCGCCAGATGCATGCGTGCTTCAAAAATGGCGTCGGTATCCGCAGCTGACTGCAACGCCAGAGTGCAAATGGCGATCGCCTGCGCCGGCGCAGCGCGACGCGCCAGTCGACAGTCCTGCACAGACGTCGCGGCCGTCGCGGACACAATGCCCAGCCATCCAACCAGCAGCAGCGCGTAGCGCCACTGACGAATCAGCGTCCAGCTCATGCAGATTGGCAAGCCCACTCCCACCTACTCTTGCGACCACAGCCCGCGCGTACGGGCTGTCATAATAGCCGGCATCGCTGCGTTGGTTGGCGCCCGCTCATGACGCTCCGTCGATTGTGAGTGGAATCCCGCCGTGCCCGGGTTTGCCAATAGTCACGATAGTTTTTCTTCCTGCGCTACCAGTACTTGCAACATTGTTTGCTACCTTCAGTGCATCGTTCAGGAGAATGAGCATGGATGAGTCGTTGCCCAAGCGCGCCGCGCGGCTGATGAATGTACTTACCGCTGAGCACCGCTCGCTCTCGCGCCGCGATGTGCTGCGCGCGGCGATGAGCCTGGCGGCGAGCTCGCTGCTGCCGGCCTCGCTGTTTGCTGCTGATGGCCCCGCGCCGCCGCGCTTCACCGCCTATCCCTTCTCACTCGGCGTTGCCTCAGGCTATCCGCGCGCGGATCGCGTCACGTTATGGACGCGCCTGGTGCCAGAACCGCTGCGCGCCAACGGCGGCATGTGGGACGACGTTGTACACCTTGGCTGGGAGGTAGCCGAGGACGACGGTTTCCGGCGCATCGTGCAGAAAGGCGGCGTGCGCGCAGTACCGGAGCTGGCGCACAGTGCGCGCATCACCGTGCGCGGACTGGCTCCCGACCACACCTATTTTTATCGTTTCACCTGTGGCGACGCGGTCAGCCGCAGCGGCCGTACCCGCACTGCACCGGCGGCAGACGCAAAAATCGATCATTTTCGTCTTGCCATCGGCTCCTGCCAGCATTACGAACAGGCTTGGTTTTCTGCGCATCGACACGCCGTCGCGGACGACATTGATCTGATGCTGTTTCTGGGCGACTACATCTACGAAAGCAACTGGGGTGATGCGTTGGTGCGTCGCCATGTTGGCGGTGAATCCAACAGCTTGGCCGAGTACCGTGTCCGTCACGCACAGTACAAGACCGATGCCGATTTGCAGCTGTCGCACGCATCGATTCCCTGGGCCTTCACCTGGGACGATCACGAAGTAGACAACGACTATGCGGGTGCGCAGTCCGAGCACCTCGACCCGGCATTTTTGGCACGGCGGGCAGCGGCGTATCAGGCGTTTTACGAGCATCAGCCGATGCCGCTGGACATGCATCCTTCCGGCCCGGACATGAAGATCTACACCGAGCTCGACATCGGTCGATTGGCGCGCATCAGCATTGTCGACAATCGCCAATATCGCAGCCCGCAACCCTGCCCGACCGACTACAAGGGCGGGGGTTCGACGGATGTCAGGCCCAACGAATGCGCCCTGGTCGCAGCGCCTACGCAGAGCATGCTGGGCGGCGAGCAGGAAACCTGGTTGAATCGTTCGTTCGCGTCCTCCAAGGCGCAGTGGAATCTGGTCGCGCAACAAACTCTGTTGGCGCGCTTCGACGGCGCGCCCGGCGCGGATCGATTGGTCTGGACTGATGGTTGGGATGCCTATCCCGCGGCGCGCAATCGCCTGCTCGCAGGCTTGCACAAGCACCAAGTCAGCAACCCGATCATCCTCGGCGGCGATATCCATGCCACCGTGGTCGCCAACGTGCACGCCGAGTCCGAGAACATCGAGTCGGCGATTGTCGCTGCTGAATTTTGCGGCACCTCGATCGGCTCGCAGGGCTGGACGCCGGAACAATTCAACCAGCGCCTGCCGGAAAACCCGCACGTGCTGTACGGCGACACGACCAGGCGCGGTTACATCGTGCTCGATCTGAATGGCGAGCGCTGCAGCGCCGACCTGCGCGTCCTTGATAACGAAAAGACGCCCGACAGCAAGGCCAGCACCGCCGCCCGCTTTGTGGTCGAAAGCGGCAAACTCGGCGTGCGCAAAGCCTGACGCTGCCGCGACGGGCGTGCTGCAAACTGCGTTTGTGGGAGCGACTTTAGCCGCGAATCTCTCTACCAGTTGCTGCGGCCAGGAGAAAGGCTTCGCGGCTAAAGCCGCTCCCACCCACCCACGCGCATTGGCTGCGGAAGG
>JANMSL010000417.1:0-1996 GCA_031389245.1 Lysobacterales bacterium
CCGAGGAACTCGCCAGAGAGATCGACGCCTGGCACAGCACCTTGATCACGCGCCGCAGCGATTTCGAGGACGAGCGCGAAAAGCTGTTGACCGCGATGGATCAGCCCTCAATCGATGGCGTCAACACCTGGTTCATTGCCCGCGCCGCGGCGCGCATGAACCTCAAAGCGGTGCTGTCCGGTCTCGGCGGCGATGAGTTGTTCGCCTCGTATCCAAGTTTCAAGCAGGTGCCGCGCATGGTCCGCTACGGCCGACCGTTCCGTTCCATGCCGACACTGGGCCGCATGTTGCGTCGGTTCTCGACACCGTTGCTTGCGCGCATCACCTCGCCGAAGTTTGCCGGACTGCTTGAATATAGTGACAACGCCGGCAGCGCCTATCTGTTGCGGCGTTGCCTGCATGCACCGTGGGAGCTGCCGGCGCTGTTGGGGCTGGAGTTGGCGACGCAAGGTCTGCAACGACTGCAAACGTTGCCAGAGTTGCATCGCTCCGTCCACGGTAATTCCAGCGAGCGGCTCACCATCTCGGCGCTGGAGATGAGCTGGTACATGCGCAATCAGCTATTGCGTGATGCCGACTGGGCGGGGATGGCGCAGTCACTGGAAATCCGCGTGCCGTTCGTCGACATTAACCTTTTGCGCGCCTGTGCACCGGTGTTCGCTACATTCCCGGATATCAGCAAGCCGCAACTCGCGGCATTGGCAGCGCCCAAGTTGTCGCACAAAGTTTTGAGCCGACCGAAGACCGGGTTCTCGGTTCCGGTGCGTGAGTGGATGCGCGCCGACGCGACCCACAAAAACGGGCGCGGTCTACGCGATTGGGCACAGTTTATCCGTCGCAGTTACGCGGGATCGCGCGGGTGAGGGTGTTGCTGCTGGCGACCGATGCTTACGGCGGCCACGGCGGTATCGCGCTGTACAACCGCGATCTTGCCGACGCGCTTGCGGCCATGCCCGAAGTGCGAGAAGTGGTGGTGATCCCGCGCACCTTGCCGTTTGCGCCGCAGGGTGTGCCGGACAAGGTGCGCTTCCTCGCGCACGCCGCCGGCAGCAAGCTGCGTTATATCCGTGCCACGGTGCGCACTGCGCTGTCCAAGTTCGATCTGGTGATCTGCGGCCATGTGAATCTATTGCCGTTGGCGGCGCTGCTGCGGATCAAGCTGCGTTGCCCATTGGTGCTGATGGCCTACGGCATCGATGTTTGGAGACAGCCGCACCACACGACGCGACTGTGCCTGCGTCAGGTGAGCGCGGTATGGTCAATTAGCGCGGTCACGCGCGAACGCATGAATGCCTGGGCACGCTTGCCGGAATCGGCCTACGTACTGCTACCCAATGCCATCCACCTCGATCGCTATGGCATCAGCGCCAAGTCCCCGCAACTGGTTGCGCGCTACCGGTTGCATGGGCGCAAGGTGATTCTGACCCTGGCACGTCTGCCCAGTGCCGAGCGCTACAAAGGCGTCGATGAAGTGATCGAAGCATTGCCTGCTCTGATTGCCGACCACCCCAACCTGGTCTATCTGGTGGCCGGCGATGGCGATGATCGTGCGCGGCTCGAAGCCTAGGCGCACGCACTCGGCCTGCAGGATCATGTGGTGTTTGCTGGCTTCATCGATGAGCGCGAAAAGGCCGATCACTTCCGGTTGGCCAATGTATTTGCCATGCCGGGACGTGGCGAAGGCTTTGGCTTCGTATTCCTCGAAGCATTGGCCTGCGGCATACCTGCGGTTGGCAGTCTCGTCGACGGCAGTCGTGAGGCGCTGCTCGACGGAGCACTGGGTGAGTTGGTTGACCCGCATGACCAGGCATCCATCCGCGCCGGCATTGCGCGCGCACTGCAGAAGCCCATCGCGATACCGCCAGGACTCTCGCACTTCGACTGGACCGGCTTTCGAACGCGCTTGAAAGCGGCGCTAGACGGTCTCGTCCCCAAGGCATCGACGCATCGATGAGCAGCAACGATTCTCCGCGCACGGCGTTGATCTGCGGCATCT
>JANMSL010000425.1:0-1749 GCA_031389245.1 Lysobacterales bacterium
ACTGGGCGGCACACTGGTCGCCGAGCGCACGCGACCATTGGTTGGCGAAACACCGGTCGTCAGTTATTTACACAGCGACCACCGCGGCACGCCCAGCGTCAAGACCGACAGCAACAGCGCCGTCAACTACCGCAGTCGCCTCATGCCCTTCGGCGCACCGTACGACGGCATCTGGCGCGAAGGACCCGGGTTCACCAAACACGCCACCGACGAAGTGGTGCAGCTGAGCTACATGCAGCAGCGTTACTATGATCCGGTCTCGATGCGGTTCCTCAGTCCTGATCCCGTTGCTGCGGGGGCGGACAGTTTTAACGTCTATGCTTATGCCAACAACAATCCTTATACCTTTGTGGATCCGGATGGGCGTTGTGCGGCAAAGACGGGTACTCGAATTTGCATTCATGCCAAGAATTTCGATAGCGCGCGTTCCACTGGAAAGAGCGCACAGGGCAGCGCAACGATGGATCGCGCGGTGAAGGGCCAAAGAGGCGAAGTGCAAACCAAGCCCGGCGCAAGACAGGAGCAGCTCGGAAGTCTCAACCAGCAATCCGATGGGAGCCTGAAAGTCGAGAAGATCGCCAATGCGGAAACTGGCCGGACGAAAACGGCGGATACCGCGTCAGGGAATCCGCCGGGCAACGCACAGGCGATCGTCCATGGTCATATCACTCAGAGCGTCGCCGACGATCGCAGCTCACGAGGCGATGCGGGTGCCGTGGTTGTCTTGCAGACGCCAAACTATGCTGTTGCCCAGGATGGGCGTGTGATTGTTCACGAGGTGGTCAATGGCCGGTATCAAGTCCGGATGGTCGAAGGTCGCATGAACAACGCAGAGATTCGGCATTTCAAATCCGAGGTCAACGAACGGCAGGAGGAATTTTATGATCGCAACTAAGTTTGGTATCGTTAGCTTGGCCGCACTTTCCTTGGCGACGTGTGCCGTGCAGAGAGAGCTACCGCGCGAAGCGCTAGGTTGCGACAACGTACTGTCCCCATCGGGACTTCTTGATCTGGGGTCAGAATGCGATGGACGGAAGGTCGTCGTTCGGGGATTGCTTCGCGTTGGCCCGGAAATGCGCGGACTGTGGGATAGTAGAAAGGACATCCGAAATTCGAACTACCGGCAAGCGTGCGTGACAGTTTATAACCCGCGCGGCGTGCCGATGGACGGGCCGATCCGTTGGGTTAGCGTGACCGGAATCTTCCACTCCGACCGGCCCTCGGGACTGTTCATTCTTGGCGATTGCACCAATGCCATTCTTGAGATCGAAGGCCTCGAGGCGTCCAAGTGACAAAGGGCGTAAGCCGGATCGAACCCCCTGCTTTGGCGGCAAACACATATGCCAAGCCAGGCGTGGGTCTCCATCAAGGCAAGGAGTTCGTCAATCGCGACGTCGGTGCGGTGATGTAGGCGCAAGATCAGCTCGAGAACAAGACGGCGCCGACCGGCGCTTCATCTACAACCCGTCCACGCTGCGCCTGTCGCAGATCACCACGATCAACAGTCCGATACTGATGGACTACACCTGGAATGATCGCGGCGAACTCGCCTCGCGTGCTCGCACCATTCCGGGCTCGCCACCCCAAGGGCCCGACGTGATCTTCCTCAACGGTGTCGAGGAAGCCACGATCACTTCGACTGAGAACTTTGTCTTCGATCAGGCGCGCCGACTGGTCACCACGTTCGGGCAGATGACGCAGACGTATGATGCCCACAACCATCGCGTCGCCACGCTCACTCCGGCCTGG
>JANMSL010000437.1:0-7499 GCA_031389245.1 Lysobacterales bacterium
GCGGGGCTCCTCATGGCGTGACAGGCAACCAGTGTGGTGTTGCACACGAGTACCGCAACACAGAAGTCTCGCCACCGCGCGCATCGCTCCTGTCGAAAGACAGTGTTTCAGCGGCGGCGCCTGGCGCAACCTGATTCCCGGCATAGAGCATCAGCCGAAAATCAGGGGAATGCAATGAACAAACGAGTTTCATCAACACACTGTGCGTTGGCATTGCTGGCGCTGGCATTGGCGGCAAACAGCGCATCGGCGGTGACACTGGTAGTGAACAGTAACGCAGACACCGGCGGCAACACCTGTGGCACGATTTGCACCCTGCGCCAAGCGATCAATGCCGCGAACCTGACGACGGCCGCAGACACGATCAACTTTTCATTCCCGACCAATTTCCGCGTCGACGCGAACACACCCGACGCCATTACCACTGATGTGTTGATCCGACCGATCACGCGGTTGCCGACGATCACCCAACCGCTGACGATCAATGGCTATTCGGTGCAGGGCTCGCTGGTGAACACCGACGCCACGAACACCAATGCCAAGATTCGAATCCGTATCGATGGCCTCAACTCCGTCATGAATGACATCGGCCTGTCGGTCTGTGCCAACAACGTGAACATCAAGGGACTCTCGATCACCGCCTGGCTTGGTGCTGGCATTGGATTCGGCAACAACCAGACGTTGGGAAACGGCTGCGCTAGCCCGATCGTTGGCGGCGGCGTGCACGGCAACTACATTGGCGTGGCGACGAACGGAACCACAGGCGCCGGTAACGCAACAGGCATTACTGCGCGGAGCGCGATCGTCGCAGTGGGCTCTACTGCTGTTGCGGATCGCAACATCATCTCCGCCAACAACGGGTCCGGAGTTGAGCTGACCGGTGATAGTTCGGCAGGCTCGTCGGTACGCAACAACTTGATCGGCACTGACCGCAGCGGAACCCTGGACTTGGGCAACGGCTATGGCCTGAGCCTGCGCTCGTCGAATGTCACTGTTGGTGGCAGCACCGGACAGAATCTGTTTCGACACAACTTCAAGGCGATACGCCTGTTCGCCACCGGCACTGTGCTCGACAACGATCTGCAACGCAATCGCTTCGCTGGCAATGAGCAGATGGCGATCGACCTCAGCGACAACGGCGTCAACGACATCGATCGAGGTGACGTGGACGATGCCGATAGCGGCCCCAATGGACTGCAAAATGTACCACTGATCACCGCGGTCGATCGTATCGATGGTGGCGTGCATGTGGTCGGCACACTGGACGTACCGGTCACCACCAACCCAGTGGTCTATAGCATTGGCCTCTATGCCAGCATGGTCTGTCACGCCAGTGGCAGCGGTGAAGGCGAAATCTTTCTCGGCACAAAAGACGTATCGCTTCGCGGCAATACCACGCAGTCATTCAATTTCAACCACCTCACGGCAACTACTATTCCAACCGGAAGTTTCCTTACGCTGACCGTCGATGGTCCCGACGGCAGTTCGGAATTCTCCAGTTGCCTCGCGATCGACGACATCCAATTCGATGTGAACAGCGCGAACGACGTGGTCGATGCACAGGGCTGCAATGTGGTTCATTGCAGCCTGCGCGAGGCGATGAACGCCGCAAACGCGCATTTCGGCCCGGACCTCATCACCTTCGAAATCGCAACACCGGCGACGGGCGAAATTCTCATCCAACCGACGAGCCCGTTGCCCACCATCAACGAGGCGACGACGATCGATGGATACTCACAATCGGGTGCGCAGGCGAATACAGATCCGTTGATCAGCAACGCCACGGTGCGGATTCGTGTTGATGCCGCAACGGTGACGAGTGGCAACGCGCTGTTTTCGGTGTGCGCCAATGACTCGGTCATCCGCGGCCTGTCAATCACGGGCATGTTGTCCGGCAACGGAATTGCGATTGAAGTTTGTGAAACAGTCACCAGCGGCGTCGTCATTGCGGGCAACTTCATTGGTCTGGCCAGCGACGGCGCGACATCGGCGGCAAACAATACCGGCACGGCGTTGTTGGGCCATGCAACGGTGGGCGGTGCCGCCCCGGCCGATCGCAATGTCATCAGCGATAACAGCTTCGGAGTTCGCGTTGGGCCCGGCGGCTCGGCAGTGCTGGGAAATCTGATTGGCACCGATCGCAGCGGAACCTTGAACAGAGGTAACTCGATCGGTGGCGTCGCCACGATATTCTCGGCGCTCAACGCGAGTATTGGCAGCGCGACCGCGCCTAATCTGATCCGCTTCAACGCGCGTGGCATCCATGTTGTCAGTACTTCGACGGCCATTCGAGATCTGGTCTGGACGCACAACCGGATCTTTGGCAATACCAGTCTCGGCGTTGATCTTGGCGCCGCAGGTCCGAGCATCAATGATACCAACGACCTCGACCCGGGCCCAAACCAGATGCAGAACTTCCCGCTGTTGAGCAAGGCGGAGCGCACCATCAGTGGGCTGCGCGTCGAAGGCTCGCTCGACGTACACACCGACGTCAACAACACCCCGTATGTCATCGGTGTCTATGCCAGCGCCGCGTGTGACAGCTCCGGCTTCGGTGAAGGTGAACGTCTGCTCGGTGCTGTAGCGATCAATTTCACCCAGACCACGTCCGAGACTTTCTCGTTCGAACTGGTTACCGACGACCCATTGGAAGTAGGCGTGCAGATCACCACCACAGCCACGGGTCCGGACGGCTCCTCTGAGTTCTCGCAGTGCATCGCAGCCTCGGATCCACCACCAACTCTTGCCGTGACGGTGGCGACCGACGTTGACGATGGCACCTGCGGCGCTCATTGCACACTGCGAGAAGCAATCAACCGCGCCAACGCGCAGGCCGGCGAGAATCAGATTCTTTTCGCCATCAACGGCAACGGTCCGCACGAGATTGTGCTGGGCTCCGCGCTTCCGGTAATCACGGAGGAGCTGGTCATCGATGGCTACCTCATCCAGTCGGGTGCTTCAGCCAACGCAGCCGAAGTCGGCAGCGATGCCGCAATCATGATCAACCTCGACGCGTCCGAGCAGCCGAACATTTTCCGAATCTGCAGCTCCGGTCGCGTCGAAATTCGCGGATTGGCGCTGGGCTCGGCGAACGGCGCAGCCATTGCCACCAAGACCAATGACGCGACCTGCAACGTGACCGGACCGCTGGTAATCCGCGGAACCTTTTTCGGCCTGAATCCCGATGGCAGTCCCAATGCGAACCAGACCGCGCTGCTGATCACCGATAGTGTGGCGACCATCGGCGGTGGCGCGCTGGCAGATCGCAACCTGTTTGCGAACAGCAGCGGTGTCGCCGTGAAGCTGGCGGGCAATGGCAGCAACGGCAGCACGGTCGTCAACAATCTGTTTGGTATCGGCATCGATGGCATAACGAATGCCGGGAACGCGGCGACGGCTCTGGAATTGTTGGACGTCGCAAACGTGACCGTCGCCGCCGAACCGAGCGAGGCCAACAAATTCAGATTCAATCAGCGTGGCATCGTCATCAAGGGAACCAGCAGCATCGGCAATCGTGTGTTCGCCAACGAATTTTCCGATCACGCTGGCATGGCGATTGATCTGTCCGCAAATGGAACCGATACCGATGGCATCACCGGCAACGACATCGACGATACCGACAACGGACCCAATCGGCTGCAGAATTTCCCCGACCTGCTCAGTGCCACTGCCACCGCTTCGACGATCACCATCAACGGGTTTCTGGATGTTGGCAATCTTGTATCCAGCAGCACGCTCACGTTTTACGAAAGCGCTAGCTGCAACAACGCTGACGATCGTGAAGGTGAAATCATTCTTGACTCCTTGCTGGTGAACACCAGCACAGCACAGCAGGAATTCAGCGTGACGTTGAACATCCCACCGGCTCCCGGCACACGATTCTTCACGGCCACCGCAACTGGCTTCCAGGGCCAAACGTCCGAATTCTCCAACTGCCTGGCCGCACCGAGTGCGCCGGTCAGCGATGGACTGTTCGCAGATGATTTCGAATGAGCACAACCATGACACTGAGAGCACACATCGCGATGAACGCAAGCCCGAGGCACAACATATTGACCCGATCAGGCCCGCTGCGCAGCAGATTCTGGCGACTTTGCGCGCCCGCCGTGCTGGCATGCGCAGCAATGCTGCAAGGACCTGTCGCAGCGACAGCAACCGTCGAAGGTCCGATCACCGGACTCAATTCGATACAGCAGCATCGTATTCATTTCATCGTGCCGTCGACCGTCACCGACACATTGTCAAGCGCCGAAATCGAGTCGCGGCTGGTGAAGTATGTTGACGATCTGAAAACCTTGTTTGCCCATCAAACCGTTCGCCGGTTCAACTTCAATCCGCCACTGGACATCACTTATGCCAACGAGTGGCCGGCCGATCCGATTAACTTGAACGACCCCAAGCTGTTCGAGCGCGACTACGACATCAACGTCGTTCTCAAGTTTGGCATTCCCGGGCATACGTCGATGACGATCGACGACTTCAAGGCCACGCATGTCAACTGGCATACGTCCGACCTACTGGATCGCGACAATCCGGTTCCAGGCAATCCGAACGTGGACGGCGTCGACCGCTATTGGTCACATGTCATCACACTCGCGCACGAAATACTGCACGGCATGGGTGTGGGCGGGCCCGAGTACTACAGGATTGCCGGCAAACTTGATAACAGCGGCGTGGCTCCAACCATCAACCTCCTGGCCGAGCTCACGACCATGCCGGTGATACTTCCGAGCAACGCCTATTGGCAAGAGCGCACCGACTACTGGAGCGATCCGATGATGGTCACGGAGCGCAGCGGCGCGTCGATCGCCGAGCGCCTGCAACGCACGCGTTTTGCCGAGTTGACCGTGGCACACGCCAATTCAAGGCTGCGATTCGATGTCGATGGCATGCTTTCGCTGACGCCGGATCTTGACCATATGATGATCCACGTCACCCAACCCGATGGCGTATCGCCGGCGGTCGGTGCCAACGTTCGGGTATGGGTGGGCCAGCCCAGCTCTTCGGTGAATTTGAGTGAATTGATCTCGGGGATCACCGACGAGACGGGCGCGGTCGAACTTGCCTGGTCTCCGAGCGAAAGCGGCAGTGACCTCGAAGGACTGATGATGCTGGTCAAGGTATTCCCGGTGGGCGGCACCCTGCAGCCCGCTGGTTTTTGGCTCAACAGCAATGACGCGGTCGAGGAATTTCTGCTGCGCGATCAGACCGATATGACAGTTCATCTCGCTCTGGAAACTGCTACGCCGCGCCCAGTCCTGAATCAGATCGCGGCATTCCAATCCGTAGAAGACGCGCCATTTGTCCTGACCCACGCCGCATTGCTTGCCGCGTCTGATGCCAGCGATCCGCAGGGACTGCCGATCCAGTTTCGCATCGAGCGTTTCGCCACCGGGCAACTGACCAAGAATGGCCAGCCGGTGGCAACGCATGCGACGCTGCTGGGGCCAGGCGAGTCACTGGTGTGGACGCCACCCGCGCACCGCCATGGCATCGAATTTCCTGCGCTGACTGTGCGCGCGCACAATGGCTTCAGCAGCTCCGACAAGGCGATTGGCGTGCGCGTCACGCTCATTCCGATGCCAGACGCGCCGATACTGCGCAATCAGACGGCAACTCTGACTGAGGACGCCAGCATTGAACTTGAGGCCGACGCCGATGATCCAGATGGCAGTGTGCCCGTGCTGGTTGTGACGACACCGCCGCAGCATGGTCAGCTCAGCGTGCTGCACTCGACGAACTATTCGTCGTTTCTCTATGTACCCCATGCCGACTACAACGGCGTCGACTCTTTTGCTTATGTGGCGCAGGGCGCGAGTGCGGTTTCGGCGGCGGCGACTGTGACCTTCACAATCACGGCTGTCACCGATTTACCCGTATTGGCGAACGCGAGTGTGAACTTGACCGGATTCGAAGACATTGCGCAGACGCACACGGTATCCAACCTGCTCGCTGCGGCCGGCGCCAGCAGCGCAGATGGCCGACAGCTTTTCATGCGCGTGACGTCGCTGGGTAGTGGCGTGCTGACTCGCGATGGCGCGCCGGTTGCATTGAACTCGCTGTTGATTGGAACCGCCGTACTCACCTGGAAACCATTACTTAACGCCATAGGAACACAGTCGGCATTCACTTTCGTAGCCTCCGATGGCCTTGCCAATACGCAGACAGAATCACAACTGCTGGTGCAACTCACACCGGTAAACGACGCCCCGACCTTTGCCATGCCAGCCGCCATCAGCATGAACGAGGACGGCACGCTTTGTGTTCCGTTGAGCAACGTCGGCCCAGGTGGCGGCGCCGACGAAACCGGGCAAGCACTGAGTTTCTCCATGCTGACATCCAACTATCCCGTGTTGCCAAACGGGCCGCAGAACCTCACGGTTTCCGGGTCTGGCGCAAACCGCTGCCTCAATGTAACTCCGGCTGCGAATGCCTCCGGCGTCGCAACGATCACGCTCACGCTTGCCGACAACGCTGGCGGCCTCAATCACCTGTTGACGCAGATCAGCACGATCACCGTCACCAATGTCAACGATGCGCCAACCTATGCAAGTGGCAGCGGCACATTTACCAGCACCGGCATTTATACCTGGGCGCGACTACTGCCAAACCTCGCGATCAACGACCGGGATGTGGGCGACGCAATCTCCTGCAGATTCACTGGCGGACTGCCGGGCAATGTCGAAATCACCACGGCGTCCGGTAGCCATACGTCTGTTTCGGCAACAGCCTACTACCCGCTGGCCACTTTCAAAACGTTCTGGATCGTCAAGCGCAGCATTTTTTCCGGCGGAACGGAATCGCGCACCTTTCAGTGCCGTGATTCGGCCGGCGCTACCACCGCGCCCGTGACGTACACGGTAGTGGCGAGCTGATCGGCGTGATGAGTTCGCTGCGATTGAGACGGTTTCATACAATTTTGCATGGGAGAAAATGCATGCGTGCGACGGTTGGACGGTTTTGCCCGTGGCTTTTGTTTGGCGTGGTGGTGGCACTCACGTTCGGTGTCTCGCCTACACAGGCACAGGAACTAACAGTTGCCGACGCAAGCGTTTCCGAAAGCGCTGCAGGAAACGTCACTACGACCTTCGTGGTCAGCCTGTCCGCGCCTGCCGGTGTCGGCGGCGTGAGTTTTGATATCGCCACCGCCAATGACACCGCGCTCGGCGGATCCGACTACATCGTCAACAGCCAGACTGCCGCATTGATTGCGCAAGGCAGTTCCTCTGCTGACTTCACCGTCATCGTCAATGACGACGTGGTGTTCGAAGGACTTCAACGCTACTTCGTCAACATCAGCAACGTGGCTGGCGCGACCTTGGTTGATGCGCAGGCCATTGGCACCATTCTGGACAACGAGCCCATTCCCGCGCCCGCATTTGCGACCTCCAGTACCAGCATTGCTGAAGGTGCTGCGGGTAGCAACGAGGCTGTGCTGATCACGGTCAACCTTTCCGGAGTAGCGGTAGTACCGCTGAGCTATGAATTTGCTACAGCAG
>JANMSL010000440.1:0-2154 GCA_031389245.1 Lysobacterales bacterium
GAAGGCAAAGCTATTCAGCTGCATCCGCTCGTTTGTACTGCGTTCAATGCCGACTTCGATGGCGACCAGATGGCGGTGCACGTTCCGCTCTCGATCGAAGCCCAGATCGAAGCACGCGCTTTGATGATGAGCTCCAATAACATTCTGTCTCCGGCAAACGGCGAGCCGATTATTGTGCCGACCCAGGACGTTGTTCTCGGTCTGTACTACATGACGCGCGAGTTGATCAACGTGAAAGGCGAGGGGATGATTTTCGCCAATGTCTCGGAGGTTCATCGTGCCTATCAGAACCGCGTTGTGGCTCTGCATGCCAAGGTGAAGGTGCGTCTCAAGCAAACGGAAATCGATGAGGCCGGTACTCGAACCGAGAAGACCGCTATCGTTGACACGACCATCGGCCGCGCGCTTCTGGCCGAGATCATTCCGGATGGTCTGCCGTTTGCACTGGTGAACCAGGACCTGACCAAGAAGGCGATTTCTCGACTCATCAACAGTTCGTACCGTCTGCTCGGACTCAAAGACACGGTCGTCTTTGCCGACAAGCTGATGTACACGGGCTTTGCCTACGCGACTCGTGCAGGTGTTTCGATCGGCATCGACGACATGACCATCCCGAAAGAGAAGAAAGAGATTCTCGGAGTCGCGGAGAAGGAAGTCGTGGAGATTCAGGAGCAGTTTGCTTCGGGCCTGGTAACTTCCGGTGAGCGTTACAACAAGGTCGTCGATATTTGGTCGCGCACCAATGAGCAGGTAGCTCAGGCGATGATGAAAGGCATCGGCACCGACCGGGTGAAGAATGCCAAGGGTGAGATGGTCGAACAGAAGTCGATGAACTCAGTGTTTATCATGGCCGATTCGGGAGCGCGTGGTTCTGCAGCTCAGATCCGCCAATTGGCCGGTATGCGTGGATTGATGGCGCGTCCAGATGGTTCGATCATTGAGACGCCGATCAAAGCCAACTTCCGAGAAGGGCTGGATGTTCTTCAGTACTTCATTTCCACCCACGGTGCACGCAAGGGATTGGCAGATACCGCGCTCAAGACCGCGAACTCCGGATACTTGACGCGGCGACTTGTGGACGTTGCGCAAGACGTTGTGGTGACCTCGGTTGACTGTGGAACCTTGGCCGGTCTAACCATGGCCGCACTGGTTGAAGGTGGCGACGTTGTTGAGCCGCTGCGAGATCGTGTGCTCGGACGGGTAGTCGCGGAGGATGTCTATCTGCCCGGTAACGATGACAAACCAGTCGTGGAGCGCAATACGCTTCTCGATGAACGTTGGGTTGACCGCTTGGAAACGGATGGGGTGCAGTCGATTCTGGTTCGCTCAGCGATTACCTGCGAGGCACGATTCGGAATTTGCCGGATGTGCTACGGACGAGATTTGTCGCGCGGCCACTTGGTCAACAATGGCGAGGCGGTAGGTGTGATTGCCGCTCAGTCGATCGGCGAACCAGGTACCCAGCTGACGATGCGTACCTTCCATATCGGTGGCGCGGCTTCCCGAGCTGCGGCAGTTGATAATGTCCAGGTGCGCACCACAGGTTCGGTCAAGTTCAATAATATCAAGACCGTTCAGCATTCCGCAGGTCACTTGGTGGCTGTGTCGCGTTCCGGCGAAGTGTCCGTGATGGATGCGCACGGCCGCGAGCGCGAGCGCTATCGAGTACCGTATGGCGCAACCATTTCAGTTAAAGACAGCGCGGCGGTGAAAGCTGGTCAAGTCGTTGCCAATTGGGATCCGCATACTCATCCAATCGTCTCGGAAGTTGCCGGCGTCATTCGCTTCAACGATTTCGTCGATGGCATCACCGTGCAGGAGCAGATAGACGATCTGACCGGCTTGCAGTCCGCGGTGGTCACTGATCCAAAGCGACGCGGTGCGGCGGCGAAGGATTTGCGTCCGACGGTCAGGATTGAAGACAAGAAGGGCAAGGAATTGAAGCTTCCTGGTACGGACATTCCGGCTCAATACTTCCTTCCTCCCGGTGCGATCATCTCACTCCAGGCCGGCGCGAATGTAGGTGTTGGCGATGTCGTGGCGCGTATCCCGCAAGAAACGTCCAAGCCGCGCGATATCAATGGCGGTCAGCCGCGTGTTGACGACCTGTTCGAAGCGCGAAAGCCCAAGGACCCGGAGATTTTGGCTGTAACC
>JANMSL010000443.1:0-8835 GCA_031389245.1 Lysobacterales bacterium
GGACTGGCGCGTAGACGCGAATTCTCCGTGCGCTCAGCGATGGGTGCGGGACGCGCGCAGCTGTTCCGCCAGGTCGTTGCCGAGGCGCTGCTGGCTTCAGTGGCCGGCGCAGTGCTGGGACTGTTGGTGGCGCAAGCCTGTTTGCTGTTGATGGGTGGACAACTGACGCAGCGCATGGGCGGATCGCTGTTCGTCCCGGCCATCGACGGCAACGTGCTCGCATTCGCGCTGGCAACGTCAGTGCTGGTCGCCGTGCTCATTTCAGTGCTGCCTGCGCTCGTGGTGAGTCGCCACTCGCTGGTGCAAGGATTGAAGGACGGTGGTCATGGTACGACCAGCAGCCGCTTGACCCAAGTTACGCGCAGCGCTCTGGTGGTGGTGCAACTGGCGCTGTCGGTGGCATTGCTGATCGGAGCTGGACTGTTGCTGCGCAGCTTCGCGCGACTAAACGGGGTCGATCCTGGATTCAATCCGCAGAACCTGTATTCAACGGGTGTCGCGCTGACCGGTGAACGCTATGCCGAGTTGCCTGCGGCAACGCGCTTCTACGAGAGCGCGTTGGCCGATATCCGCGCACTGCCTGGTGTTGATGCGGCGGGCATGATCTCCGGGCTGCCGTTTTCTCCCATGGCCAATAGCACTGCGACGTTTGCCATTCGAGGCGAAACCTATGACGCAACGCACGTGGCTCCGCATTCGTACCAGCGAGTAATCGACCAAGGCTATATCGACGCCGCGCGCGTGCCCTTGCTGCTGGGACGCAATTTCAGCAGTGCGGATCATGCTGCTGCGACACCCGTGGCGATTATCGACAAGTTGTTGGCCGACAAGCACTTCGCCGGACAGGACCCGATCGGTAAACAGATCGCCAACGGCGACGGCACCGGTGACGACACCGTGTGGCGCACTGTGGTCGGAGTGGTGGGCACCGTGAAGGTCAACGATCTCGGCAGCGACGTGCGCAAGGAAACCATCTATGTGCCGCTGGCCCAGGGTCCGAACCAAATGGGTGCGATCGTTGTGCGCAGCGCCATGCCGCGTGACGAGCTGTCGGCGTGGATTCGTTCCGTGTTCAAGAAGATCGATCCGGGGCAGCCGATATTCGACATCAAGACCATGCAAGAGCGAATCCAGCAGTCGCTTGGCCCGCGGCGTGCACCCATGCAATTGCTGCTGGTGTTCGCCGCCATCGCACTCGTACTTGCGGCGGTCGGCATCTACGCCGTGCTCGCGTTTTTGGTGGGACAGCGGTCAGGCGAGATCGGAGTGCGCATGGCGATCGGTGCCGGCCGCAGCGACATTCTGCGCATGGTGCTGCGGCAGAGTGCGAACCTGGTGGCGATTGGCATCGGCATCGGCGTCGTGGCTGCACTGTTGATCGGGCGTGGCCTGGCGCAGCAGTTGTTCGGCGTCAGTCAATACGACCCGCTGACCTATGCTGCAGTAGTTACCCTGTTGGCGATCGTCGCCATGGGCGCCAGCCTGATACCGGCCCGTCGCGCCAGTGCCATCGACCCGCTTCGCGCACTCCGGCAAGAATAGTCAGCACATACTTTGCCGTGCCGGCGGCATTCGGCCGCGAAGCAGCGCGGGCGAATCAGCCAATTCGCGGCAGCTGACCGCTTGAACCTATCCGGCGCCCCGACGTCGACTACGGGAACATGAAATGATCAGGCTTAACAACATCGAACGCAGTTACCCCATTGCCTCCGGGCGAACCTGGGTGCTGCGCAATGTAAACCTGACGGTGCGCGAAGGTGAGTTTCTGTCAGTGACCGGGCCATCGGGCTCAGGCAAATCGAGTTTGCTCAATGTGCTGGGCATGCTCGATGGCGATTGGCAGGGCGAGTATTTCCTCGATGATCACGCGATACACAAGGCCGCCGCCAAGCAACGTCACAGCTTGCAGCGTGATTCCATCGGCTTCATCTTTCAGCAATACCATCTGATTGGCGATCTGAGTGTCGCGGAGAATCTTGAGCTACCGTTGCGCTATCGCGATCTGCCTGCAGGCGAGTGCAGTGCGCGCGTTGCCGATTTGCTCGATCGCTTCCAGATGGTCGGCAAGAAAGACCTGCTGCCGGCACAGCTGTCTGGCGGACAGCAACAAATGGTGGCGGTGGCTCGGGCGCTGATCACGCGACCGCGTGTGGTGCTTGCGGATGAGCCCACTGGCGCGCTGCACTCGGACCAGGCGGGAATGATCATGCGGACCCTGAAACAACTCAATGCCGAGGGCACCACGATCATTCAGGTCACACACAACCCGGAATACGCCGCAATGGGTTCGCGTCGCGTCGAGCTGTTTGACGGCTGGCTCAAGGAACTCACTTGATTGCAACGGTTGAGCCGGCACCACCTGCTGCGCCAGAATCCGGACCATGAGCAAACTTCCAATACTGATTGCCGACGACCAGCCCGATGTCGCCGAAGCGCTGCGCCTGCTGTTGAAATCCGAAGGGATGACGACTCGTGTCGTGCATGACCCCGCCGCCGCGCTGGACGCGGTAAAGCGGCAGCATTTCGCCTGCGCGCTGCTTGATCTGAATTATTCACGCGACACGACGTCGGGCGCGGAAGGCCTGTCCCTGATCTCCGAGCTACGCCGACTTGACGCGGCCGTGCCGATGATCGCAATGACCGCGTGGGGCACGATCGATCTGGCAGTGCGTGCGCTGCAGGCCGGTGCCGGCGATTTTGTCGAAAAGCCCTGGGAAAACCAGCGCCTGTTGACGGTATTGAGAAACCAGATGGCGCTCGGCGAAGCAACTCGCGCGATGGCACGGCTGGATGCAGAAAACGCGCTGCTGCGCGGCGATGAGGACGCCGACGAATTCATTGCTGAATCGGCGGCGATGCGTCCGGTGCAGGAATTGATCCGGCGTATCGCACCTTCCGACGCCAACGTGCTGATTCTCGGCGACAATGGCACCGGCAAAGGCGTGATCGCCAATCGCATCCATCAGGCATCCAAGCGCAACGGACGCACGTTGATCAAAGTTAATATGGGCGGCATTTCCGAGCATCTGTTCGAGAGTGAAATGTTCGGGCACATCAAAGGTGCATTTACCGACGCCAAACAGGACCGCATCGGCCGCTTCGAATTGGCCGACGGTGGCAGCCTGTTCCTCGATGAGATCGGCAATATTCCGATAGCACAGCAGCCCAAACTGCTGCGCGTTCTGGAAGACGGTGAACTGGAACGTGTCGGCTCTTCGCGTACCACGCGAGTTGATGTACGGGTGATTTCGGCGACCAATGCCGATCTCGGGCGTGAGGTCGATGCGGGGCGCTTCCGCAAGGACCTGATGTTTCGGCTCAACACCGTCGAGATCCATTTACCGGCGCTGCGCGAACGGCGCGAGGACCTGCCGCGTCTGGCGGCACATTTCCTGCAGCGCTTTCGTCGACGCTATCAGCGTGAAGACCTGCGCATCGCGCCATCGGCGTTACGCCAGCTCGAGGCCTACGCGTGGCCGGGAAATGTACGTGAGTTGGGACACGTCATCGAGCGAGCAGTACTGATGGCGAGCAGCAACCAGATTGAAGAGTTCGCATTGGCGCAAGCGCGATCCCATGCCGATGGTGTGGTCGAGCGAGTTGCACACAGTGTTGGCATACCGCCCGCGTCGACGCAGTCGCCTCAGACCATCGATCAGGCTGAGGAAGGCATGATCCGCGGCGCCCTCGAACGCAATGGCGGCAACGTTCAAAAGACCGCAGAGGCGCTCGGACTGAGCCGTGGCGCGCTCTACCGGCGCCTGGAAAAATATGCGATCCGTGACGTATGAATGACTCGCGCCGGCACAGCGCCAGTCGCCGCCTGCGACGGTTGGCCCGGGCGCGATTCGATCCGCATTTGCCGACCATGGGCCTGGCCACAACAGCGCTATTGGTCGCGCTAGTCTGACGTCATGCAGCTGATCCCCAGCATCGACCCGAGACTGGACCCGCAGCGGCGACGCGGTATGCGCTTTGAGCGACGCGTGCTACTCGGCGCCTTCGCCATCGCGCTGCCCGGATTGTCGGGACTTCTGCTCGTGCTGTGGCTGCAGCCCAACCCGGCGTGGTGGCCCTCCTTGATCATGGTGGTGTTGTTGCTCACTGTGATACTCGCCTTCAAGCTGCGCCACTTGGTGGTGTATCCACTGCATACGGTCAGCAATTTGCTCGAAGCCCTGCGCGAGGGCGACTACAGCCTGCGCGGTTCGCGCGCGCGCCAAAACGACGCCATCGGGGATGTCGTCTGGGAAATCAACGCGTTGTCCGAGACCCTACGACAGCAGCGGCTGCGCGTGGAGGAGACACTCAATCTGCTCAGCAAGGTGATGAGCGAAATCGATATGGCAGTGTTGACCTTCGACGCCCAACGCCGCCTGCGCTTGATCAACGTCGCCGGCGCGCGATTGCTGTCGCGGGCGGCCGCGCAGCTGATCGGCTGCAGCGCAATGGAGCTCGGCTTGACCGAGTGCCTCGATATCGAACATGAAACCACACTCAAACGCAGTTTCCCGGGCGCGTCCGGACGCTTCGGCATCCGGCGAGTGCTGTTCCGCCAGGATGGAATACCGCATGAGCTGCTGGTGATCAGCGACCTCAGCCGCGCGCTACGCCAGGAGGAACGCCTCGCTTGGCAGCGCCTGATTCGGGTACTCGGCCACGAGTTGAACAATTCCCTGGCACCGATCCGCTCAATGGCCGAGACCTTGGGATCAATGATTGCGCGCGAACCGATGCCGGACGAGTGGCGCGAAGATACCCTTGGCGGCCTCACCTTGATTCGCGACCGCGCCGATGCGCTCTCGCGTTTCATGCTTGGCTACTCGGCATTGGCGCGTCTGCCAGCACCCGAGCGACGACCGGTGGCGCTAGCTGCTCTGGTGGCGCGCGCGACACGTTGGGAGCAGCGCCTGCCAGTGCGTGTCGCGGCCGCCGAAGATCTGCAGGTCCTTGTCGACGCGGATCAGATCGAACAGGCGCTGATCAACCTGATCAAGAATGCGGCCGAAGCCATGCTGGGGGTCGCCGGCGCGTCGGAGGTCGAACGCGTGGTCGAAGTCGGCTGGGCGGTGCACGGCAAGGACGTCACTATCAGTGTGCTGGATCGCGGGCCTGGACTTGCATCCACCGAAAATCTGTTCGTGCCGTTTTTCACCACCAAGCAAGGCGGATCTGGCGTGGGACTGGTGTTGGCCCGACAAGTCGCGGAAGCACACGGCGGCAGCTTGAGCCTGGAAAACCGACAGGATGGCATCGGCTGCGTCGCCCGCATACGCTTGCCATTTTAGCGGTGCTTGCTCAGCTGCTCGCGCTGTCGATTACTTGCGCTCTCGATTGCTCGCGCTCTTCACAGTAAGCGCACGCGACAACTGCAAATGCAAGGTGCAAGCCCGGCTGTAGACAAGCGAAAACGCCGAAGCGATCGAGCGCGCCGGGTATTTCAAGACGCCGATCGTTGGTTACGTGCGAGCTGCCAAAGTGACCTGCCGGAATCGCTGGCGCCACTATTCGAAACCATGGCGGAACAGCAGCGGACTATCGCCGAACACGACAAAGCTGCTGCCGGCATTCATGGTGCTATTGGGGTCGGCGCCGTCGGCGCCGATAATCAGGTCGTCCTTGCCATCGCCATTGATGTCGCCAGCCGCGGCTACTGCCCGGCCGGTAAAATTTCCCAGAGTGACGCCATCCAATTGAAAACCGTTGCTGCCGTTGAGCGCGCTGAGAGCAACCGTGGCAGGAAACGCCGGGCTGCTGCGCCCGAAGACCACGTAGCCGCTACCGGAGTTGTTGCCACTCGGATCGGCAGCGGCGGCGCCGATGATCAGGTCGCAGATATTGTCGCCATTGATATCGCCAGCGGCGGCGACGTCGTTGCCGCTGCTGTCGTCCATCAGCACGCCATCCAGCCGGAAACCGTTGGCACCGTTGAGCGCACTCAAACTGAGGGCAGGCGCGAACGCCGGACTGGTGCGCCCGAACAGCACATAGCTGCTGCCTGACGCGCTGACGCCATTGGGGTCGGCGAATGCCGCGCCGATGATCAGGTCGTCACGGCCGTCGCCATTGATATCGCCGGCGGCGGCAACAGCGCGGCCGCTGGCGTCCTGAGCTGCGACACCGTCGAGGCGAAAACCGTTGGCGCCATTGAGCGTGCCCAGATTGAGCGTCGCTGCAAACACGCCACTATGCCCGAACACGATATAGCTGCTGCCGGCATTGGAGCCGCTACCCGGCGCCGCACGGCGTGCGCCGACAACGACATCGTCGAAGCCATCGCCATTGATGTCGGCGGCCCCGGCAACCGCGATGCCGCTGTAGTCGAAGGCGGCCGCGCCATCCAGACGAAACCCGTTGGTGCCATTCAAACCACTGAGATTGATCGTCGCTGCAAATGCGCCGCTACCGGTGCGCCCGAACACGACGTAGCTGCTACCCGAACTAGTACCGTTGGGGCTGGCATTGGATGCGCCGACAATGACATCGTCCAGACCATCGCCATTGACATCACCGGCGGCGGAAACTGACTCGCCACTGCCGTGCCCCATCGCACTACCGTCAAGGCGGAAGCCGTTGCTTCCGTTAAGCGTGCTCAGGCTGAGCGCGGCGGCGCTGAAACCCGTGCCACTGCGCCCGAACACCACATAGCTGCTGCCAGAAAAGCTTCCGTTATTGTCGGCGCCGGCTGCGCCGATGATCACATCATCCAACCCATCGCCATTGACATCGCCGGCATGCGCGATGGCCTTGCCGCTGGCGTCATTCATCGCAACGCCGTCGATACGAAAGCCGTTACTGCCGTTGAGCGCGCTCAGATTGAGCGACGGCGCAAATGCCGCGCCACTCTGCCCGAACACGACATAGGTACTACCGAAGTCAGAGCCATTGGCGCCGAAAGCCCCGACGATCAAATCGTCCACGCCGTCGCCGTTGAGATCACCGGCCCTGGAAACCGCGTAGCCGGACTGGTCGTTCGCTGCGACGCCGTTGACGCGAAACCCGTTCGCGCCGTTGAGGCCAGCGAGCAGCACCACCTGCGCCGATACCGCAGCGGACCAGAACATGCTCGCGCTACCAAGCGCAAGCGCGGTTCCGAGCGCGTGGGCCAGCGGATGTTGACGAAGGTCTGAACGCATCATGGGTCGAACCTGCCTGAAGGGTTGCCGAGGGTCGCCCTTGTATGCGACGAATCGGACCCGTTCACGCCAAGACATTCGCGCCGGCGCAGCGCAGCTTCGCATTTGCTGCCTGCTCAAGTCGCTGTCGGGCGCCTACGACACATGGATACAGCACCGGGCGTTAACCCCGGGTTGAAATGCTTCGCTGCTCCAGGCTGCGCGCCTGAGCGGGCAGGCGATGCGCTTGTCAGACCAATCAAGCGCGCCCGGAAAACTCGCCCGTGTCCGTATTCACCCAGACCTTCTCGCCATTGACGATGTACTCCGGCACTTGGATGTCGATCCCGGTGCTCAGTTTGGCGGTCTTGTTGCGTTTGGTGGCGGAGCCGCCTTTCAATTCCGGCGGCGTATCGATGACTTCCAGCACAACCGTCTGCGGCATCTGCAATGCGACTGGATTGCCGTCGATCAACACGATCTGCGCTTCTTCCAGGCCTTCGGTGATGTAGCCGACGGCATCGCCGAGCGCTGCGGGGTCAAGCGTGTAGGGGGTGTAGTCCTCGACATCAAGAAATACGAAGGCCTCGCCATCCATGTACGAGAAGGTGACGTGGCGGCGGGTCAGATCGACCTCATTGAGCACATCTTCTGAACGCAGACTCAAATCCAACTTGATGTTGCCGGGCACGCTGTACAACGCGAAGCGAAAAGTCGTGTTGCCGCCGCGCGCAGTCGGTACGCTTTTCTCAACGCTGTGCACGCGCCAACTCTGGCCGTTATGGGCGACCACGTTGCCTTTCTTGATGTCGTAAGCCTTGAGCATGACCTGTCCTCAACGTGATAGTTAATCAGAACTGGAACCCCGTGCCTCTGCCCGATGCTCGGGCAGGGTTGGGGTGGGATGGGGTGGGGTTAGCAGACACCAGTCCGGAAATCTTTTCGGCAGCGGGATTCGTCCCAGTGCCAGAAACGTTATTTCGGTTGCAGACGAATAGCACCATCGACGCGGATGGTGCTGCCATTGATGTATCGATTGCCAATGACAAACGCTACGGTCTGTGCGAATTCGTCTGGCGCTCCAAGACGCGATGGAAACGGCACCTGCGCGCACAACGATGCGTATACCTCGGGCGGCATGCCGTCGACCATGGGCGTGTGAAACACACCAGGTGCGACAGTCACAACGCGCACACCGATGCGCGCGAATTCGCGTGCCATCGGCAACGTCATCGACACAACGCCGCCCTTGGATGCCGAGTACGCGCACTGGCCGATCTGACCCTCAAATGCCGCGATCGACGCAGTATTGATGACGATCCCGCGTTCGCCGTCTTCGCCGGGGATGTTGTGTTGCATCCGATTTGCGGCCGCCTTGGCGATGTTGAACGAACCGATCAGGTTGACCCGCACTGTGGTTTCAAACTGCGACAGCGCCATGGGGCCTTCCCTGCCCAACACGCGACCGGCGCCGAGAATGCCGGCGCAATTGATCGCCGCGTTCAAGCCGCCCATCGCAGCCGCAGCCTGGTCGACGGCGCTCACCACTTCGGTCTCGTCGCTGACATCCACGCGCTGAAACCAGGCATCAACCCCCAGCGACTGTGCGGCTGCAACTCCTTTGTCCGCATTCACGTCGAACAATGTGACGCGTGCGCCTGCAGCGACGAGATGGCGAGCAACCGCCAGTCCCAGGCCGGAGGCGCCGCCGGTGATGACG
>JANMSL010000446.1:0-3142 GCA_031389245.1 Lysobacterales bacterium
AAGCCTGTCGAAGCGAAGCCGGTCGAACGCAAGCCCGAGGAGCGCAAGGTAGAAGACAGGCGCCCAGAGGCCAAGAAAGTGGCCGCCACGCCAGCGCGCACCAGCGAGCGCACCAGCGAGCGCGTGCCGCCGAAGAAGGCCGGCTCTGAGCCACCACACCGCCACAAGGGCAACCGCGGCAGTCACCTGTCGCCAATCGGTGGTGATGTGCCCGAGGACGATTCAGGTGTCGCGCGTTTTGTCAGCGGCGAACTGCATCTGTCTGGCGATCATGCCGCGCGCCGCACTAAAAAGAAGCCGCGTGCGCGCATCGAGGACCGCTCGCGCGGTGGTGCTCAAGTCGGTTCGGGCGGGTTCTCCCGGCCCACCGCACCGGTGACCAAGGAAATCGTCATCGGCGACACGATCGTTGTCGCCGATTTGGCGGCACGACTGTCGGTCAAGGGCTCCGAGATCGTCAAAGTATTGTTCAAGATGGGCACCATGGTGACCATCAATGAAGTGATCGACCACGATACTGCGGTGCTTGCCGTGGAAGAACTTGGGCACAAGGCGATTCGCGCCAGTGACAACGATGCCGAGTCCACGCTCGCTGCGGCACATGCAGACGACCAGGAAGCGTTTACCTCGCGTCCGCCGGTGGTCACCATCATGGGCCACGTCGATCACGGCAAAACCTCGCTGCTTGACTACATTCGCCGCGCCAAAGTTGCGGCTGGCGAAGCCGGTGGCATCACCCAGCACATCGGTGCCTATCATGTGACCACCGACAAGGGCGTGATCAGCTTTCTGGATACGCCGGGCCATGCCGCGTTTACGCAGATGCGCGCGCGTGGCGCCAAGCTCACCGATATCGTGATTCTGGTAGTCGCAGCGGATGATGGCGTCATGCCGCAGACCATTGAAGCTGTGCAACATGCGAGGGCAGCCAAGGTCCCGTTGATCGTCGCGGTCAACAAGATGGACAAAGAGGGCGTCGACCCCGAGCGCGTGAAACAGGGCTTGATCCAGCATGAAGTGGTGCCGGAAGAGTGGGGCGGAGACACCATCTTCGTGCCGGTCTCAGCCAAGACTGGCATGGGCGTGGACGCCTTGCTCGACGCGATCCTGGTGCAGTCGGAAATGATGGAATTGACGGCGGCCCCGGCCGGCCGCGCCAGCGGTACCGTGATCGAGTCGAGCCTGGACAAGGGCCGCGGCCCAATGGCCACCGTACTGGTGCAGCAGGGCAATCTGAAGAAGGGCGATTTCCTGGTGTGCGGCGTCGAGTACGGCCGTGTGCGCGCCTTGTTTGATGAGAGCGGCGCGCAAGTGACCGAAGCCGGCCCCTCAATTCCCGTGGTTGTATTGGGGCTCTCCGGAGTCCCGAATGCGGGTGACGATTTCATGGTTGTCGCCGACGAGCGGCTGGCCAAAGAGGTCGCCCATCAACGCGAGCAGAAGCGCCGCGAATCCCGATTGGTGAAGCAAGTGTCGACCCGCCTGGACGACATGTGGTCGCAGGTGGCCACCGGCAGCGAACAGAACCGCGTGCTCAATCTGGTGGTCAAGGCCGACGTGCAAGGTTCGTCCGAGGCACTGCGCGATGCGCTGACGCGATTGTCGACCGACAATATCAAGATCAACGTTGTGGCCAGTGGCGTCGGCGGAATCACCGAGTCCGATGCAACGCTGGCGGCAGCATCGAAAGCGGTCATCATCGGCTTCAACGTTCGAGCGGACGCTTCAGCGCGCAAGATCGTCAATGAAAACAACCTCGACGTTCGCTACTTCTCGATCATCTATGACGTGATCGATCAAGTGAAGCAAGTCGCCTCGGGCCTGCTCGGCATGGAAGTGCGCGAAGAAATCATCGGTGTCGCCCAGGTACGCGATGTGTTTCGCTCGTCCAAGTTCGGCCAGATTGCCGGCTGCATGGTCATCGAGGGCTGGGTCAAGCGCAACAAGCCGATCCGCGTGCTGCGCGACAACGTGGTGGTGTTCGAAGGCGAGCTCGAGTCTCTGCGCCGCTTCAAGGACATTGTCGACGAGGTGCGCAATGGCATGGAATGCGGCATCGGCGTGAAGCAATACAACGACGTCAAGGCAGGCGATCAGATCGAATGCTTCGAGCGTATCGAGGTACAGCGCACGCTGTAAGTGGCAAAGATTGGTTCTTCTACAAGCAGCAATTGCCACGAGTAGCAACTCCCTCCAAAAGCAATTGCCACACAGAGTGATGTGGCTGGCTCGCAACCGTTGAGCTGGCCAACCCGCAGTCTTCAATGAACACGCTTCAAGTAATCGAGATTTCAATGGGTCACGCCAACTTCAATCGCATCGATCGCATCACTGCACTGTTCCGCAAAGAGCTCGGCGCCATGGTGCACGATGCTGTGCGCGACAAGGTGGTGCCATCGGTCTCAGTGTCGGATGTTGAGGCGACACGCGACTTGGCCTATGCCGATGTCTTTGTCACTGCATTTGTGCCTGAGCAAGGTGAGATTGCAGTAAAGACACTCAATGAGCTGGCGTGGGAATTCCGCAAGGAACTCGCCCACCGAGTCGACTTGCGTACCGTGCCGGAACTTCGCTTCAAATACGATGATTCGGTCGATCGTGGTGAACGCATCGAGGGTTTGCTGCGTGGCGATTCCACGCCGGAGCCGGTGGTGTTCGACATCACCCGCAAGCCGGCAAAAAAGCCAGCCAAGCCGACCCGCAAGCGAAAGTCCTGAGCGCTTGCTGTCTGCGCGCTCCGCCACTTCAGCCGTGCCAGGTGGGCCAGGGCGCGGTTATAAAAATCTGACATGACCATGCCGCTGCAGAATTCGATTCTCTTGCTCGACAAGCCGCTCGGTCTTAGCTCAAACGCGGCACTGCAAAAAGTGCGCCACCTTTTTGGGAAACCCGTGATTGCGAAACCACGGTCCGGAAGACCCGTTCCCGGGAAATCGCAGCCCGGCAAATCCCAGTCGGCGAACCCCTCGCTTGAGAAACCCAAAGCCGGCCACGCCGGCACGCTCGATCCGCTGGCAACGGGCATGTTGCCCATTTGCCTGGGAGAAGCCACCAAGTTTGCCGGCTATCTGCTGACCGAGTCCAAGTGTTATCAGACCCGAGTTGCGCTCGGTATCGAGACCGCCAGTGGCGATCGTGATGG
>JANMSL010000471.1:0-4825 GCA_031389245.1 Lysobacterales bacterium
GGCATGCGCCTTTCAGTGCAGCCAATCCACTCGCCAGCGGCACATGCTTAAACCACCATTTGACCCCATCAGAGGCAGGCCTCCGTGCCTGCACCGCGAAAATAGTAGTGCAGGCTTCCGTGCCTGCAACTTATCTCATCACGTCACTATGCAGGCACGGAGGCATGCACTACCGGGGTCCGGTAGCATGTCCGTCCCCCTAGGCGCGCCCTGCCACCCGGTAGGCCAGCAAGCCCACCCATTCATGCAGTGCAATCTGCCAGCGCCGCAAGCTATTGACCGTTGAATACTCCGTCCATGGCGTGTGGGTGCCAGTGCGGTAGTCCACCGGGTACGGCGTCACGTTCCAGCCGGCAGCGCGGAAGGTGGCCAAGGCGCGCGGCATGTGCCAGGCGGACGTGACCAGCAGCCAAGGCCGGCTCATGTCCACTCCCGGCAGAGAGGCCGTCAACACGGCGTTTTCATAGGTGGTGCGCGATCCGGCCTCGAACTGCATGCGTTGCGCCGGCACGCCCAAGCTTTCAAAAAACGCGCGGGCCTGCACCGCCTCGGGCTCGCCTGAGGTGTACAAGGCGCCATCTCCGCCAGAGAACAGCAGCCGCAGGTGCGGGTGCTGCCGCATCAGCGCCACCGGCACCGTCATGCGTTCGGCCGCGTCGCTAAGCCCCGTTGGCCGGTCAAATTCCCCCACCTTTGGTCACTTCAAATTCCCCCACTCTGATGAGCGTATGACGGCGCAATAAAAAGCGCCGTTTTTCGCCTTTCAAGGCGCTCCCGCAGCAGCAGGACGTTTTCTTTATCTTCTCACTTCGATCAACGAAGTGAGGTTGGAGTGAACGTCTTGAAACCACATCTGCAAACAACGGTATTTACCCTGCTGGCGGCCGACAAGAGCCAGCGCGAGATTGCGCGCATCACGCAAATCGATCGCAAGACGATTCGCAGCCTTGCCCGGCGCTTTGCGGCGGAACAATCAAATTCCTCCGGGGTGGCCACCGGCTCCGACGGTCAAATTCCCCCACCCCGACCACCGAGACCCGGCAGGCAATCGATCTCCGCCTGCGAGCCCCATCGCGCTTTCATACAGGCGCAGCTGCAGCTTCGGCGCAACTTCACTGCCATCTACCAGGATCTGGTTGATCAACACGGCTTTAGCGCCAGCTACAACAGCGTCAAGCGCTTCGGCGCCACCATAGTCGGGCGAGATCCAGAGCAATTCGACCGACTCGAATTTGCACCCGGCGAAGAGGTGCAAGTCGATTACGGCGAGGGCGCTCTCACACTCGTTCCTGGCACCGACCGCTATCGCCGCCCCAGGCTATTCGTCATGACGTTGCGGTTCTCGCGGCGCAGTTTCCGGCGCGTGGTGTGGAAGTCCAGCCAGCAGACATGGGCCAGGCTGCATGAGCAGGCCTGGCGTTACTTCGGTGGCTGCACCCAGTATGTCGTGCTCGACAATCTCAAGGAAGGCGTCATCAAGCCGGATTTGTACGAGCCGGAACTCAACGCGGTGTATGCCGCGATGCTCAAGCACTACAGCGTGGTCGCTGACCCGGCACGCGTACGCGACCCAAATCGCAAGGGGACCGTCGAGAATGCAATTCAGCATACGCAAAGCACCGCACTCAAAGGCCGGCGTTTCGCAACGATCGAGGAGCAGAACGACTTCCTCGAACACTGGGAAACCACATGGGCGGCGCAACGCATTCACGGCAGTACCCGCCGCCAGGTCGAAGCCATGTTTCAGGAGGAGAGACTGTCACTGAAGTCCCTGCCGCTGCAAGGCTTCCAGTATTTTACCGAGTCCACCTACACCGTCTACGACGACACCTGCGTGCGAGTCGACCACAGCAGCTATGCGGCGCGTCCGGCCCGCATCGGCAGTCTTGTGCTGGTGCGCCAATTCGACGATCACATCGAGATCCGTGATCTGCAGTCCCAGGCCTTGCTGCGCACCCACCCCCGAGCAGCGCGGCCGGGCAGCGTGATCCTGCCCGACGATGAACGACCTTTCAATCCCTCGCGCGAAACCCGCCGCATCCTGGCGCAGGCCAAGGCAATCGGCCCGTCTGCCGAGCAACTGTGCCAGAGCCTGTTCGACAGTGAAGGCCGCGTCGGCCAGCGCCGCCTGTGGGGCATCGTCGGCCTAGTCAAACGTTATCCGCGCCGACTGATCGACCGTGCCTGCGCGCTGGCCTTGCACGACGGCGTACGCGGCTACAAGCAGATTAAGGCCCTGACCGAGCGCCTGCTCAATGAAGCCCTGGCCGACATCGATGCGCCAGTTCAGGGCGAGCTGGTGCTAACGCAGGACGACCCTTTGATTCGGGGCGGCGACGACTATGCCGACCTGTTCAACCTTGGCGCTCAAAACAGCGCCGCTTTGCCAACCACCACATTGAAGGAATCAGCATGACCATGAACATGAACGAAATCGAACGTGCATTGCGTGAATTGCGCCTGTCCGGCATTCGGGCAACCCTGGACACCCGCATCATGCAAGCACAGGCGAATCAGGAGCCATTCCTGGACACGTTCTCGATGATTTTGCAGGACGAACTTGACCGGCGCCGTTCGCGCCTGATGACGCGTCGTTACCAGCAGTCCGGCCTGGACGAGCGCGCCACCTTGACCGACTTTGACTGGCGCTTCAATCCGAAACTGCCGCGCGCGGCTTGCTTCGAACTGCACACGCTGAAATTCGTCGCCGAAGGTCAGAATGCGCTGATCATCGGCAAGCCCGGTACTGGTAAAAGCCATATCGCCAAGGCCGTGGCGTACCAGGCCACGCTGCAAGGGCACGACGTGCGCTATCTGGAGGCTGACAGCGTGTTCGCGCAATATGCGCTGGGTACCGCCACCGAGCAGCAGCGCCAACTGCGTCCTTGGCTCGATGCCGATCTGGTCGTGCTTGACGATTTGTTCCTGGCCAGGCGCATCAGCGAGAGTGCCAGCGAGTTGTTGCAAACGCTGGTTCACCAGCGCTACAAGCTGCGCCGCAGTATCGTCGTCACATCAAACCGCGTGGTGCAGGACTGGGCAAAATACCTGGGGGATAACACGATGGCGACCACTATTCTCGATCGCCTGATGCATCGCTCGCATCTGCTTGAGTTCGAAGGCAAGAGCTATCGGCTCAAAGAGGCCACGGCACGCATCACGAAAAATGCCGCAACCGACTGATGAGCATGCACGCGTTCCGTCTCAGGCAGGCATGGACAGCATGTGGACGTCCTGCGGACCGTGTGGACAACGCAAACGGCCGCGTTGCCCACGCTCGACCACAAGCTGCCCACCCCTGCCTGGAACCGGCGCTGTCCGACCCCAAGCATGCCCTGCGGGCCTGACGCGCTGCGCTTGCCGCATCAGATGTGAAAAAAAGCGAAAAACCCGCGCCGTTACGCGGCGTGAAAATCCAAAGTTGCATAACCTCGAAAAATCACGCATTCTTGATCAATTTTGAACGTCCTGCATGGGGGATTTTGGGTGGCCATAAGTGGGGGAATTTGAAGTGACCAACGGGGATGCCCAATTCGCTTCGCACTTGGCAATGTCCAGTTCACTTGGCCATTCAGGAAAGACCCGCCTTATAGCGGCAAGATCAACACCCATTTGTTCCTCGGAGTTTCATTGAGACGCCCAACTTTAATTAGGCGGACAAATAACGTCCGCCTAATTCAACTGGTTGCCACCTAATTCAACCAATCAAATCTTCGGAGCGCCTTGCCACTTGGTTTATTTGACAATATACTGTACAAAACAACAGTACTAAATAATCATGAAAAACGTCACTCCGAATATACAAGCTTCAGACGCTGCTTCAAAGCCAAAACTTCTCGATCAGCTAAAACGTTGCATTCGAGATAAATACTACAGCCTGCGCACTGAAGAAGCCTACGTCTATTGGGCACGTTGGTTTATCCGCTTTCATGGCTTGCGCCATCCTGCTGAAATGGGCGCTACCGAAGTAAGAGCCTTCCTTTCTTATCTTTGCAATGAGCGCCACGTGGCCGTTGCCACGCATAAGCAAGCGTTATGTGCGCTGCTGTTTTTGTATAAACAAGTCTTGCAAGTCGACTTGCCCTGGATGGATGAATTGCCCCGGCCCACCCGCCCGCCTCGCCGCCCGACCGTGTTGACCGCAAACGAAGTGGCATCCGTGTTCGCGCATATGCAGGGCGTACACGCCTTGATGGCAAAACTCATGTACGGTACCGGGATGCGCCTAATAGAATGCATGACTTTGCGCGTGAAAGATGTCGATTTCGAACGCCGGGAATCGATCCGCAACGGCGAGGGCGGCAAGGACCGGATGACGATGCTGCCGCTGTCCCTCGCAGCGCCGTTGCGCGAACAAACAAATTGCCCTGGCACGGGTGACTTACGACACGGATCGTAGCGGTCAGCGTATGGGCGTCATGTTGCCTGACGCCCTTGAAAGGAAATATCCGCGCGCGGCAACTCAATGGGGATGGTTCTGGATCTACCCGTCGGACCATGAATCGACCGACCCGCGTTCAGGCGTGGTTCGTCGTCACCATATGTATGAGCAAACGTTTCAGCGTGCGATCAAGCGAGCGGTCGTCGATTCCAAGCTAAGTAAACAGGTTTCATCTCATACATTCCGGCATTCGTTCGCGACATCATTGCTTGAATCGGGCTATGACATCCGTACCGTGCAGGAACTATTGGGACATGCGGATGTATCGACGACCATGATCTACACGCATGTTCTCAACAGAGGCGGCCGCGGTGTCGTTTCGCCAATCGATCGCGCGGGATAGCACGTAGATACTGTTATCCAAGTCAAGCCCCATGCAAAGCA
>JANMSL010000485.1:0-14814 GCA_031389245.1 Lysobacterales bacterium
CGCATCCTGCTAATGGGCCGACTTTTGTATATTCCGCCATCACCGTCAGGCGTGCGTATCATGTGCCGTGGGGACGGGCGTTGATCGCTGCGCCAATCGGTATCCTCGCCTTGTCCCTCGGTCAAATTGCCTATCGGCGGATGCAATTCGCGGCGGTGATTCTGTTGATCTGAGTTCATTTCACCTGGTTGTCGAAGTCCGGTGGGCGCCCAGTCAGATACATCGGTCGGCGATAAGGAATATGCCTCGACGAACTCCGTTTCTAGTTCGCGAGCTTCGTCAAGCTTGGTACTCGATGAAGCTGTCGGCCTAAGCTCAACCAGGGTGACCAGATTATTGGCAGATTGACTGATGATTAAGCGCCTGCGCGTTGCGTCATGGAGTGCATAAGTATCGCGAGCGCCGTCCTCCGTTGAACCCATCACGCTATTAAGTCGCGAGATCGTGCCCACCATCGGTCTGTCGGTAGGAGCCCAGCTGACCGCCCCTGCGTCGGAAATTCCGTTGTGGTTGATCAGACCACTTTCGATCATCACGTGGCCTTTCTTCAACTCGATCACACCAGGTACCACGGAACCTGAGGCATAGTCGTATTGCATGCCGATCTGGTCGTCCGCGCTGGCGCCAATGAGTGAGTTTTCCGCGCTCACGACGCTGGCCGTACGCATGGATCCATTGGCCCAGGTAAGAGAGCCGGCATCGGTCAGGGTGCCGTTGTCCCATAGGTAGTTGCCGACCAGATAGTGCCCGTTGTTAAACGTCGTGATTGAAGCGCCAACGTAGTCCTGTGGCTTGGACCCGATCAGTGAATTGGCCGGCGAAACGACACCGGTCAATCCGGTGTTGCCGTTGATCCAGGTCACTGCGCCAACCTCCGCCGAAACGCCATCGTTCCAAAACGGGCTGCTGACCAGGTAGTGGCCATTGCGTAGCAGTGTGAGGTTCCATCCGACGCTATCTTGGGCTCGTGAGCCGATCAATGAGTTGCTCGATGTGACGACACCGGTAGTCGGGATGCTGCCGCTGAGATGGGTTACGGCACCCACATTGGTGGTAGCGCCGTTGTCCCAATCGATACTTTGAATCACGTAGTCGCCATTGGGAAGAGGCCGAGCGTACAGGCCGACCTTGTCTCCCGCGGTTGTGCCAATCAGGGAGTTGGATGGGGAAATGGTGCCCCGGATTCCGGTGCGCCCGTCGGCCCAGGTAACTGCGCCAACGTCCAAGATGCTGCCATTGTCCCAATTAGAAGCAAGCACGGCGTAGTTGCCGTTGGTCAATCGAATGTAGTTGCCCACGCCATCGCCAGTCGATGTTCCTACCAAGGAATTCATGGTCGAAATCTCTCCTACGGCACCGATATTGCCATCGATCCAGGTCAGCGCCCCGGCGTCTACGACCGAACCGTTGTCCCAAGTGAAGCTGGAAACCAGAAAAGCTTCAGTTCCACCATACAGCGGGGCTGCATATGAACCAACGCGATCGCCGCTGCTGCTCCCCACTAGCGAATTGGCTGGCGAAATAACGCCTGACGCACCGACGTCTCCATCAACCCAAGTAATAGCCCCTGCGTCGACGGCGGTTCCGTTGTCGAAGAGTGAGTCGCGCAGCAAGTAGTTTCCGTTGTTGATCTCGAACAGTCCGCCCGCTCCTACGCTCTCGCCGAGGGTTGATCCCACCAAAGAATTCGACGATGTGACCGCGCCGGTGATAGGCCTACCGCCCTTGGCCCATGTGGATGCTCCGGTATCCACCACAGAGCCGTTGTCCCAATACCTGGACATGATGAGGTAGTTGCCATTGCTCAGCATTCGAATGCCTCGCGTGCCGACTAGGTCCCCTGAAGTCGAGCCCACCAACGAATTAGTCGGCGATATGATGCCGGTGACACCCGCCGCTCCACTTCCCCAGGTAACTGCTCCGGCGTTGATGGCGTCGCCATTGTCCCAATAGGGGCTGGTAACAACATAGTCACCATTGAAGAAGCGTGTGATCAGGGAGCCGCCGGTTATCGGAGGCTCAGGGCATTCATAGCCGACCAGAGAGTTGTCGGCGGATATTCGGCCGGTAATCCCTCTACCGCCGCTAGCCCAGGTCAGTGTCCCGGGATTTATTACCGCGCCGTTGACCGGTATTCCGCAACCTACAATTAGGTAGTTGCCGTCGCCAAGGGGAAGAACCGCGCTTCCGCGGTTACGTTCATAACCAAGTTGTTCAAGGGAAGATGAGCCGACCAGTGAATTTTCTGGCGTCACAGGTCCGACAATACCTGTGGCACCATTTCCCCAGGTCACAGCCCCGACACCGAACAGAGTTCCATTGCTCCAATAACTGCTGGCAACAACGTAGTTACCGTTCCGAAGCAGTGCCTGTACACCACGACTGCCGACCGAATCGCCTTGATGGGTGCCAACCAGAGAGTTTTGTGGGGAAATCACACCGGACAATCCACGTGTGGCGTGTATCCACGTCACCGCGCCGACGTTGAGAGTGGTGCCATTGTCCCAACGATCGCTCCTGACGACAAAGTTTCCGTTCGTCAGCACCGTGACGCCGCCATTGCCCACTTGGTCATCGGCGCTGCTGCCGGTGAGCTTGCTGATCATCAAGCCCGTTGGGCCGAACAGGTAAACAGCACCGACTTTCTGAATCGCACCCTCAGTGTAATCAGGATCGGTCACCACGATGTTGCCATTGGGCAACAGTGATACCCACTCTCCGAAAGTGCCGCTTCCCACCGGGCCGTGAATTTCGATCTGGGTTGCGAACACAGCCGGTGTGAGCGCGGCAATCAGCAACGCGCTGACTCGTGCGTAGAGAGACATCGGGGATGCATTGGCTAACAGGTTGAATTGCACAATGTGTCTCTACAGGGTCGGATTTGATGGGGCACGTTAGCAGACTAAAAAATATTCAAGGTTGAATTTTAATGATTAGTCGTTCAAACGCACCGGTCTCATCCACCGCCACCAGCGCGACTTCGCCGATACGCTCGAAGCGATGGTCGACGGAGGACTCGCCGCTGGAGTGTGCAATCAGGCGGCCGTCAAGCAGCCAGTGCACCTTGCCGCGTGCGCCCAGTGCGCGTACGCGGATGGCGGGTAGTTGGGCAGTGCCGGGTGCGGTGCGCAAGGTGGCGCCGGGGAGCACGCCTTCGATGTGCAGGCGTGCGATCACCTGATCGGGTTCGTGCGTGTCGCATGTCGATGCCAGTGCGGGCAAGGCACTGGCCTCGCGATCCGCGCGGCTCAGCCAGGGTCCGGCCAATACCGGCCATTGCGCGCTCTGCGCGCTGACGCTGTCGCTGTTGGCACACGACGGCAGCACGCGCGCGCCGCTGATGCTGTCGCGTAGCCACTGCACGCGATAGCTGCTGCTATTGCCACTGGCGCGTGCGGGCAGTGTCGGTGGCACCACGCCATCGAGTACCCAGGCTTCGCGCGCGCGTTGGCAGAGTTGCGGCTGCAGCGGATCGGGCACTTCACCCAGCGGCCAGCAGATCGTGGTCTTGTGTACGCTCTGCGGCATGGTGATGGCTGAGTTGGCGGTGTTGCGCGGCAGGCGATCGACCAGCGCCAGCAACAAGGGCAGCGCGGTGGCTGCGCCGTACTGGCCGGGACTTGGGGTGCCGTCGGGTCGCCCCACCCAAACACCAATCGTATAGTTTGGCGTGACGCCGATCGCCCAGGCGTCGCGGAAGCCATAACTGGTGCCGGTCTTCCAAGCGACGCGCGTGCGTCGACCGCTATCAAACAGTGCGCTGGGGTCACCAGGCCGGCCATGGTCTTCGAGTATTTGCCGAACGATCCACGCCGATCCTGCGCTGAGCAGCCTGCGTTCTTCCAGTGGCTCGTCGCTGCTCAGTCGGACGCGTCCAGAGAGGCCGCCGCGCGCCAGTGCGGCGTATGCGCCGACGAGTTGGTCCATCCGTGCAGCGGTGCCACCGAGGATCATCGACAGATTGGGTTTCGCGCCTTTAGGCAGTACCAGCACAACTCCGGCATTGCGCAGGCGCGCGACAAAGCGATTGGGCGTGACGCGTTCAATCAGATCCACCGCCGGGACATTCAGTGAAAGGCGCAGCGCATCTGCCGCGGCGACTGGCCCGTTGAAACTGTCACCGAAATTGCCGGGGCGATAGCCGGCAAAATCCTGTGGCACGTCGAGTAACAGACTCTCGGAATGGATCAGCCCATCATCGAGCGCGAGGCCATAGAGAAATGGCTTCAGCGTTGAGCCCGGAGAGCGATCGGCGCTGATCATGTCGACATGGCCAAGGCTCAATGCGTCACCAAAATGCGCTGAGCCGACGTAGGCTCGTGCCTCGAGCGAGGCGTTGTCGACAATCAGTGCAGCGGCTGAGGTTTTGTCGGGTAGTCGCTCGATCCACAGTCGCAATCTTTCCTCTGTAGCGCGCTGCAGATCGGCGTCGATGGTTGAAACGATCGAGCGTGCATTCGGGTGGGTGCGGCGCAGGCGTTCGGCCAGCAGCGCCGCGTGCAACGGTTGACGCAGCTGCCTGGCGACGACGTTCTCGTCGGCTGCTTCGGCGATCACCGAGGCTGGCCAGTCACCGAAATCGGCGAGACGTGCCAGGACTTTGTCTCGCGCCAGCTTGGCGCGCTGCGGATGCCGATCGGGACGTAGTCGGCTCGGCGCCTGGGGCAACACGGCGAGCAACGCCGCCTCGGCAACGCTGAGATTTTTTGACGGCTTGCCCAGGTAGGCGTAGCTCGCCGCCTGCACACCCTGGATGCCGCCGCCGAACGGCGCCAAATTAAGATAGAGCGTGAGGATCTCGTCTTTGCTCAGCCTGAGCTCCAACTGCACAGCGCGCACGATCTGGCGCAGCTTGCCTACACCGTTATGCGGTATCGGTTCGATCAGCCGTGCTACTTGCATGGTCAGTGTGGAACCGCCGGAGACGATCTGGCGATGCCAGAGGGCCTGTGCCGCGGCGCGTGCGAAAGCAAACGGATTGACGCCCGGATGCCAGCGGAACCAGCGATCCTCATAACCGAGCAGCGCTTCGAGGTAGCGCGGCGAGACGTCGTCGATCGCGACCGGATAGCGCCACACGCCCGCGCTGTTGGCGAAGGCGCGCAGTGGTGTGCCGTCGCGGGCAAGTACGACGGTGGCCCCGTCGGTCTGGATATCGGGGATCGGCGGTGGTAACAGTCGATCGAGAGTGAACAGCAGCAGCAACCCAACGATCAACGTGGACCAGCGCGGGTGTCGCTGGTGCCACAATCGTTTGAACCGCGGCGGTGTGGGCGCGGCCTCGGGCCGCGGGTGTGGAGTGCGCATCGCTGCCTATGCCCAACGTCGCTGTTGACGGCAGCGACCGGAGGCCGCTGCCGTTGTCGGTTTCAATGCAGCCCTTACTGTTTTTTCATCCGCTCCGGTTCGCGCACCTCGATGATCGCCGGCACTGCCGGACCGATGCCGCGCATCATCGGGCGGTACATGTCTTCAATCATCGGTGTCGGTACTTTGTATTTTCCCGGACTGACTGCGCGCACGATGTAGAACAACTTCGACTGCTGACCAGCGTACAGCTGCACCGCGGCTACGTAACGGTCGTCGCGATATTCCTCATAGCGGATTTCGGCCTGGCCACTGCGGTCGCTCATGGTCACACCGTCGATGGTGATGCCTTCCCAGATGCTCTGATCACCAAGATTGAGATTCTCCAGTTCGAGGCCGCCGGGCAGCAGGTCAACAATCAATGCGTCTTTCATTTCCTCTTTGGCGGTGATCTGCAGCACCGCAATCAACGTCTCGCCGGTGGTCAACGGCGCGCCGTCATAGGCAGTACCGTCCTGTCGGTAGAGATTGCGACGGATGGCGACGTGCTCGTCCTTCACTTCAGGCGCCGATGCCGGATAACCCACCACATCCTCGACCACGAAGATCGGTCCTGGACCGCGCGGTCCGAGGGTGACACCCGCATTCAAGTCTTCGATCACAAAGCTGCGCGAAACTTGCGCGCTGCCACTGAACGGCTCGTGGTTGCTGCCGATGCGCACATCGCCCTCGATTTTTCGTGCAAGATCGCCCATCAAGGCGCGGCCAAGACGGAAGATCGCAATTTGCTCCTGCGTGCTCAGATAGCTGTGGCGCCAGCGATCGTTCTGGCTGCCCATAAGCTCGCGTGCCATGTCGTAGACGCGCGCGTCGTACTCGGGTTTGCTCAGCCCTGCTTCGTTGACGATAGCCACCATCAAGGTGAGGTCGCGCAACGGCGAGCCGTAGTCTCCGATCCAGCGCGGGCGATCCCATTTTTTCGAGAAGGCTTCCGCGATGGCTTCTTCCGCACGCTTGGTGTCGCCCTGCATGGCCAATGCAGCGCCCAGGTGCACCAGCGGCAGTGGTGCCACCAGCTTGCTGCGTTCGTTGTCGAAAATTGCGCGCAGGGTGCCGAGCGGTGCCCGCTTCAGCTTGGCCAGTACGTAACCGGCGTGCGCCTGCTCGGCGATGCGCAGGTGATCACTGTGCTCGTAGTCGTAATGCGGATTGCCACCCGAGAGCAAATCGTCATTCAGACGCTTGAGCGTCTTCTCGACCATCGCTTCATTCGGACTGAAGCCAGCCTCCTTGGCAGTGACCAACAGCTCGGCGACGTACGGCGTCATGTGCGTAACGACGTAAGAATCCCCTGGCCAATAGCTGAAGTGTCCGTTCTCGGTCTGCATCGAGGCGAGACGTGCGAAGCCGACGTTGAGCATCTCGGTGCGGGCAGTGGGGGTGAGCGGTGTCACGCCAAAACGCCGGGCGGTGTCGTCATCAAGGAACACCAGCGGGAATGCCTTGCTCGTGGTCTGCTCGACGCAACCGTAGGGATACTGGATCAGGTCCTTGACTACCGAAGCGAAGGGCAGCGGGGGCAATGTGCCGAGGGTGAAACGTGAGATGACCGAGTCTGGCACCAGACCAGCGCGCAGCGCTGCGTCCGGGCTGACATCGCGGCCCTGATCGAGCACGCTGGAGTGGCTGCGGTGTTCAGCAGGGTAGGCCGGGCGCAGCGCGAATTCCACGCGGCGTTCAACTTTTGCGGTGCCACCGGTGACCTTGGCCACGACACTGGCGACGCCGTATTTCTCCCGCGCGACGATCTTGAACGTCTGTGTGCTGCGCGCCTTGTCGGCCAGCTTCACGCTGCGTTTAGGCTCGGTGATGGCGAGCATGTCTCCGCCATCGAGGGTGACGCTGTAGCTGCCTTCGATCCCACTCAGGTTTTCAAGATCCAGCGCAATTTCAGCACTGTCACCCGAAGCCATAGCGCGCGGAGCGCTGATCTCGACCACGAGCGGGGCCTGGATGATGGTCTCCTGATCGGCTGTGCCATAACTCTGTTCGCCATAGACTACGGCGCCCAGTCGCACCGTGCCGTTGAAATCGGGCAGGTCGAGCTTGAAGTGGGCATCGCCCTTGGCGTCGACCAACACCGGCTGCTCGAACAGATCAACCGTGAGCACTTTGACGTTGGGGCGACGCGCCTGCGGCAGTGACAGCATCGCAGCGTCACCGCCGTAGCGTAGTTTGGCTTTGCTGCCATCAACTGCTTCGATGATGCGACCAAACAGATCGTAGGCATTGGTCAGGAACCGGCGTGGCTCGAAAAACCAGGCAGTCGGATCGGGCATCGGAAATTGGGTCAGATTGAGAATGCCGACATCGACTGCGTGCAATGCCACGCGTCCCGGCTTGCCGGCGAGTTGCGGGGCATGCACGGTCACCTGCAGTTTCTGGTCGGGGCGCGTTTTCTTTGCGGCCTCCAGCGTGACTGCAATTTTTCGGGCGCTCCGATCCAGTGGAATGTGCTGCACACCCACTGCGCGTGATGGGGTGATTTTTTCGGCCGAATCGCCAGGGCGGAACACCAGCACTGTCGCGTACAGATCATGACGCGTCCACGACTTGTCGATCGGGATCTCGACCTTTGTTTGGTTCTTCACTTCGATCAATTTCTGCCACAGCAGATGATCACTCTCGAGCAGCACCAGGGCATTGCCCGGATGCGGTGACTTGATGGTCAACTCGATGGTGTCGCCTTCCTTGTAGCTCGGCTTGTCGAGCGCCAACTTCACTTTGTCCGGTCGGCTGCCGGCGTCCTGGCCTTCGCTGTACCAGTTCCAGCCGGCCTGGAACGGAAACTTCATGGTGAGTGCAGTGGCCGGGTCGAAGACCTCAAGACGATAGCCACCCCATTCAACCGGAAAACTCACCTTGGCGCGCTCACCCGGCTTGATATCCAGTTCCTGCTCGTGGCCGGTTTCCCACTGCGACAGGAAATCGGTCTGCCAACCATTGCCGTTGACCCAGCGCCAGTTGTATTCGCGGCGCTCGCGTAACAGTTTCACCTTGAGTTTGCTGCCTGCAAGCAAATCGCCGGCAACATTGGCGCGGACGATTTCGAATCCGGCGTCGCCATTGGGCGTCGCGCCTTCACTCATGTCGAACAACGGACGCGCGCCAACAATTTGGGCAGCGGGCCAGACGCTGCGCTTGATGGTGCGCGTTACGGCGCGTCCGCCGGATTCGTACAAGCTGCCCGAAACAATCACAGCAACCGTTCCAGTCGGGGCCTTTACTTCGTCGAGCACGATCTCGCTGCTGAGTTTGCCTTCCTCATCGAGCACTTCGTCGAGCACATCCTTCGGCTGCTTGGGCAGCTCGGCGAGAGGATCGCCGAAATGGAAATCCTTCAGTGTTGCGACCGGATGCGATTCGGGTTGCAAGCTCAGCCGAGCGGTGAAGCGGTTACCAGCCGCGGGTGAGCCGTATAGCCAGGCGCCTTCCACACTGAGCGGAAATGCGTCGCCGGGGGCCAGATTTTCTGGCGCATCGAGCGTCAGCTTCAGACGCTCAGGCAGAAACTCTTCGACGCGGAACGCAAAGGTGGCGGCGTTCATCATGGTGGGATCGGTGCTGAACTCGAGCGACCATTTTCCGGTCGGTGCGTCGGTTGGAATGACGTGTTCGTAGCGAACGTAATTGAGCTCACCTGGATCGACCTGCTGGGTAGCAAGTGCGCGTCCATCAGGTTGTTTCAGTGTCACGAACAGCGGCTGCGCCTTGACCATCTTCCCGTCGAAATCGCGCAGTAGCGCAGACACACCCAGCGTCTCGCCGGGGCGGTAGAGATCGCGTCCTGACCAGGGGAAAACTTCAAGGTCTGTCTGCACACGACCGCCGAGCGAGAACTCGGAGAGGTCCAGCGCCGGCTGATTGAACGGCAGCAGCGAGATATCGTTGCCGAATCTCGCACTGAGCAGATGCTGCGAGTTGGGTGTGTACTCAATCATCGCCAAGCCGTTGGCGTCGGAGCTGACGTCGAACAGCGCGGTGCCCGTTTCGTTCTGGATCTGCAATGCCACGTTGGCTTTGGGCGCGCCCGACTTGAGCGAAGTGCTCAGTACCAGCAAGCGATCCTTGTACGCGCGCACGTGCAAGCCGATGTCGCTGACGAAGAACATCGCGGTTTCCTGTTCGTAGCCAAAACTACCGGCACGATTGAGTACGGCGAAGTAAAGTCCAGGCTGGCTCAGCTCGTCGATATCGCGAATCGGCAGGTAGCTGACGCTGCGTTCATTGGACTTGTTTTGCAGCGCGAACCGGTTCTTGTAGACCGAGCTTGACATCGCGGCGAGCTGTTCCAGAGACCAGTAACTGCGGCGACCGTTCTGTTGATACTCACGCAGAAACTTGCCGACGTTGCGCTCGGCAACGTGGAGGAACTCGACGTCGACCTCGGCCACGTTCAGCGCGACGATCGGCAGCCCGCGTGACTCATGCGCTGGCAGGATGCTGCCCTGACTGGCGAAGCCGACGATCGGCTCCTGGTTGCCGCTGTGCACTTCCTGGGTCTTGTCCATGCCCAGTGTGCTGCCATCGGCGGCAGCGAGCGCGGCTTTGAGCGTCACCACGTAAGTCTTGTCCGCCTCCAGATAGGGAAAGCGCAATCGATTGCCGTCGCCGTCGAGCATCCAGCTGCCTTCGCTGGCGGCGCCGTCCTTGAGTTTTATTGACAGCAGCTGATCAAATGTTTGCTGACCCACCAGTTGTCGCGAGAACTCGAGCACGATCGAAGGGCGGCCTTCGTACGATTCTCCGGTCGCTGACACCAGCCCGAAGGCCATGGCTTCTGGGCTTTTCTTGACGGCCGCAGCCTTCTGCAGATCCGGCGGCGTACCGTCGTCCTTGTCGCCACAACCGGCCAGCAGCACCAAACTCAACAACATTGGGCCGAACAACATCAGGGCGAACGAAGGCATCCCGCGTTTCATCGCAACCATCTCCGGTGTGGGTTATTGGATGTGCTCAGTATGGCCGCATCCGTGATCAGCATGTAGCCAGATGCAGCGTGAACGCGGCCGAATCGAAGTTGAAAACGGCCGAATCGAAGGCGCCAGGATTCGGCATGTCTTGACGCGGCGCACACCGGCAATGTTGCATCGTGCGCCGACGGCACGGGATGAGCAGTCACATGTTTAGCATTGTTTGCAGTCGATCCGGTTGCAGCCGCTCCGCGCTCAGAGGAAACAACTGACGTATGCATACCAGTATCGTGTGGTTCCGCCGCGACCTGCGGCTGGTCGACAACCCTGCGTTCCATGCCGCCTGCGCCTCGGGAGGTTTGGTGCAGTGCGTCTATGTGCACGCGCCTGATGAGGAGGGCCAATGGCGCCCGGGCGCAGCGTCCAACTGGTGGCTGCATCATTCATTGCTGTCGTTGGATGCGTCGCTGCGCGCGCTTGGAGGTGACCTGCTGGTGCTGCGCGGCGACTCGTTGTCCACGCTGCGGCATCTGCTGAGTGTTTCCGGGGGCGATCGCATTTTCTGGAATCGTCGTTACGAGCCGGCGGTCATGGCGCGCGACACGAGGGTCAAGCAAGTTTTGCGCGAGCAAGGCATTGAGGTGCAAAGTTTCAATGCAGCACTGATCGTCGAACCCTGGCAGGTGCAGACCTTGCAGGGCAATCCGTATCGTGTGTTCACCCCGTTCTGGCGTAATGCCAGTGTGCGCGTTGCACAGTGCTTGCCGGAAGCACTTCCTGATTCGATTTCGCTGCTGGCGCCTGCGCGCCTCCCGGAGGTTGAGACGCAAACCGTGGAGAGTCTGGGCCTGTTGCCGAGCATTCCATGGGATCAAGACTTCAAAGCACACTGGCAACCGGGAGAGCATGGCGCACTGGCACAACTCGATGGATTTCTCGATTCCGCCGTGTTTCGATACAGCCGTGATCGTGATCGCCCCGATTACGGCGGTACTTCACGGCTGTCGCCGTACCTCGCCTGGGGCAATATCTCACCGCGCCAGATCGTTGCAGCAATTCATGCGCGCGGCGCGGACGATCCGGGCGTGGTCGAAAGGGCGGCGGCGTACATTCGCGAGCTTGGCTGGCGTGAGTTCTCGCATCATCTTCTTTACCACTTTCCTGACACGGTCGAGAAAAACCTCAACCCTGCGTTCGACGCATTTCCCTGGCTTGAGCCGCGCGCCAAATTACTGAGTGCCTGGCAGAAAGGAAGAACTGGCATTCCGATCGTTGATGCCGGCATGCGCGAACTCTGGCAGACCGGATGGATGCACAACCGGGTGCGCATGATCGTGGCCAGTCTGTTGACCAAGAACATGCGCTGCCACTGGCTTGAGGGTGCGCACTGGTTCTGGGACACCCTGGTCGATGCCGACCTCGCCAACAACACGCAGGGCTGGCAGTGGACGGCAGGTACCGGCGCCGATGCCGCGCCTTACTTTCGAGTATTCAACCCGGTGTTGCAGGGCCAGCGCTTCGACCCCGAGGGACACTACGTTAAACGCTATGTTCCCGAATTGGCGCGCGTTCCCACCAAGCACGTGCATCAGCCGTGGATGCTCAGGCCAGGTGAGCAAGAGTCGTATGGCATCGCCGGATCGGTTTACGCTAAACCACTGATCGATCTGGCGCGGACCCGCGCTGAAGCTCTGGGCGCCTATCAGGCTGGTCGGCGCGGGTCGCAGTAAGTGCACGTGGTGGGGGCCGGTGTCCGAGGTGTACTCGGACCCTGTTGTTTTTGCGGCGCCTCAAGTCGCTCCGACTGACGATTTTGCATCAGCGCGCTGCACAACTGCCGACGCTGTCGTCGAGCAGCGCATCGCGTACCGATTGGGCGGGCGTGAATTGCGCGCGGCGCAGGTCGAGGTAACGCATGACACAGTCATCGGGGCAGCAGCCCGCGCTGCGCCCCACATTGCAGCGCGGGATCGCGGCGACACAACGATCCATGCGCGGTGCATTGCCCTCAGCGCAGTCGAAGATGCGCGACGAGCATGCGGCGAGCAGGCCCTGGTCCGCTGGTCCGCGATTGGCCCAGCGCCTGGGTGGCGCGTTCAACGCCGGAGCCGCTGCATTCCATGTGCGCACTGGCGCGGCTTGCGGGCGTGTCGCGCGCCCGAGCTTTTGCAACGTCTGACGTAGCTGCAGCAGGTCGCTGGTGGTCAGCGCGGTTTTTGCGGAATTGGACTTGCTGTTCAGGACCAAGCTGTTTTTGTCGGCGCAGGGTTTGTCCTGGAAGACCACGACGCCGTCGCGCCCGGCGCAGCTAAAGATTTCCCCGGTCGCAGACAGGGCGAGGACGGCGATGAAGCTGGCGCCGATGATCATGTTGGATATTCCGGATTCATGCCGCCATTTTGCCCGATGCCAAATGAACGCTGACACCTGGGGAAGGTCTGAATAAGTCTCCACTTCGTCTTCGCTGTACAGCTTATCGTTTGCCACACCCGGAAAAACCTGCGGTTTTTCGCCCCCTGACTCAGGGGGCTAACACGGTTCCGAACTTGTTCAGAGGTTCCCTGGGAGCGACGTGAGTCGCGATTCTTAACATCGCCGCAGTATCGTCACGCCCGACTTCACCCAATCCGAAATCTATCCCAACCGTTAGGCCAACCGCTTACGTCGTTTTTGACCCTGCCCCATTTGACCCAGCCCGGTCGCGCCGGTACAACGATTACATGCCAGCGCAATGGAGTGTCCGATGCCGATGACCAGCGCCAAGAGTGGCAATCGCGAGTCCATGTCCAAAGTGGATACCGCCTGGTTGCGCATGGAACGGCCGACCAATCTGATGATGATCACCGGTGTGATGATGCTCGCCGATCCACTCGATGTCGATCGCTTCAAGCGCATCCTCAGCGAGCGATTTCTGGCATTCCGCCGTTTTCGGCAAAAGGCGGTTGATGGTCCGGGTGGTGCGTACTGGGAAATCGATGAGGATTTTGATCTCGATTGGCATGTGCGCGTTACCGCGCTGCCGGGCAAGAGCGGACGGTTGGAGTTGCAACGACTGTGTTCGCAGCTGGCCTCAACGCCTCTGGACTATTCCAAGCCTCGCTGGCAGTTCCATATCGTCGAGCGTTACGGTCAGGGCTGTGCACTGATTACCCGAATTCATCACTGCTATGCCGACGGCGTCGCGCTGATCGAAGTGCTGCTGTCGTTGACCGATGTCACGCCTGCTGCCGAGCACAAAGCGGCATTGGCCAAGGTCTGGTTCAAGGATGGCCGGGGCGGGGTGGTTGACCGCCTGGTCGCGCCGGCTCGCAACGGTATCTCGCAGGTCGTGCACCTCGGCGAGACTTTATTGGAAAAAGCCCGCGAAATTGTAAACGACCCTGAGATGCTCGGACGCGTGGTGCATGAAGGCAGCGAAATCGCCCGCGAACTGGCGCATGCGTTGAGTTTGCCGGACGATCCGCCGACGCGGTTTCGCGGGCCGCTGGGCGTCAGCAAGCGCTGCGCCTGGGGCGAACCGATGCCCATCGATGAAGTGAAAATTGTTGGCAAGGCCTTGGGCTGCACGGTAAACGATGTGTTGATGGCCTGCGCCAGCGGAGCGCTGCGCGCGTATCTGATCGAAAAGGGAGACGATCCTGATGGCATCGATATTCGTGCCACCGTGCCGGTGAATCTGCGCCCGCTCGAACACGCCAAGGAATTGGGCAATCATTTCGGCCTGGTTTTTCTCACCTTGCCCATTGGTGAGCCCAATCCGTTGCGGCGACTTGAGCGAATCGCCGAGAGCATGCGCGAGATCAAGCGTTCGCGTCAGGCGATCATGGCGTTCGGGCTGCTTGCGGCAATTGGCATGAGCCCGGCGGTGTTGCAGGGTCCGGCACTGGAAATGTTCAGTCGGAAGGCAACCGCGGTGGCGACCAATGTGCCGGGTCCCCAAATGCCGCTGTACTTCGCCGGCAGCCGCATTGACGACCAGATGTTCTGGGTGCCGCAGACCGGGTCGATTGGCATGGGAATCAGCATCCTCAGCTACAACCGCCGTGTACATTTCGGATTGATCACTGACGCGAAACTGGTTCCCGATCCGGGCAACGTGATTGGGCGGTTTGCAGCCGAGTTCGAAAAGCTGGTGTTGGCTACGCTGATGGAAGATTGGAGCGAGAACATCACCAGTGACGGAGCGTCGATCACGCTGGCGCGCTATTCGCCCGGGGCCATTACCAAGGCGCGCGTTTCGGCGAAGCACGTTGCCGCCGCGAAAAAATCAACTGCGATAAAGAAAAAACCCAATGCCGCACACACCGAAATCGCGAAGCCCCAGGCAAAACCAAAAGTAGCCGAAGCAAAATTGAAGGCCGTGAAGGGCAGCGCGCTTGCGAACAAGCCGCGCCCTCGGGTTTTCGATCTGGCGTGATCGGGATTGATCAGCAGCCGAAGAATGCGCCCTTAGCTGTCGTCGGCGGGCGCTCATTGTGCGCCTCACGGCACGTCCTCGGTCTTTCTCCAGTCCAGACTATTGCGCGACGCGCGC
>JANMSL010000506.1:0-3103 GCA_031389245.1 Lysobacterales bacterium
CGGTCAGCGCCACGCGTGCTGGAGCGCGGCGAAATCGGCGCCACAAGCGCAGCCAAGCGGTTGCCCGTAAGCCAATACCAATTGTCGCGCTGCAACAAAAAGCGCTTGACAGCTCTTCTGCGCCATGATTTGCTCAGGCCATGAAGCAACGCATGTCCATCCACCGCAACGCTGTCTCAGCTGTCAGTTCCGCAGACGCGGTTGCGGGCTGCCTGATGCTTGCCCCGGTAGGACTTCTAATTACGCCCTTACATCGGTGCGGGATTGGACGCTGACAAATAAATCAGGGTCTCAAATCAAAACCCCGCACCCGCAAAGTGCGGGGTTTTTTATTTGGCCCAGATGCACATCCATTAGCCCTGCAAGGAATCGCACGTGTCAGTACGCACATCTCATCCTGATTCTGCTGTGACTTTCGAACTCCTTGTAGCGAAGCAGCGTGTGTGTGGACCCGGAGCGCCCGGAGTTGACCATGCTCAGTGACGCCATCAAATCTGGTCCGGCGCGCGCTCCCGCCCGCGCCATGTTGCGCGCCACCGGGCTCGACGACGCGGCGATCGCGCGGCCGTTGATCGCGGTGGTGCACACCTTCTCCGACGTCTCGCCGTGCAATCTGACCTTGCGCGATCTGGCCCAGCATACGCGCGCCGGTATCAAGGCAGCGGGTGGTACGCCGATTGAGTTCAACACCATCGCGGTGACTGACGGAATCGCCATGGGCTCGTCTGGCATGCGCGCATCACTGGTCTCGCGCGAAGTAATCACCGATTCGATCGAGCTCGCCGTGCGCGGTCATTGCCTGGATGCGGTGGTGGTTCTGGTCGGTTGCGACAAAACCATCCCGGCGGCGGCGATGGCGTTGGCGCGGCTGGATATACCGGGTGTCGTGCTGTACGGCGGCACCATTGCGCCGGGCTGTCACCAGCAGAAACAGGTCACCATCCAGGATGTATTCGAAGCCGTCGGAGCGCATTCCGCCGGACGCATCAATGATGCCGAACTCGACGCGCTCGAACGCGTGGCCTGTCCCGGTGCCGGTGCCTGCGGCGGCCAGTTCACCGCCAACACGATGGCGATGGTGCTGACTTTTCTGGGTCTCTCCCCGCTGCAGCTCAACGATATTCCTGCACTGCACGCCGACAAAAATGCCGCGGCGCATCGCTGCGGTGCGTTGGTGATGGCGATGCTCGCACGCGGGCAGTCGGCGCGCGCGATGATCACACCGGCGTCGTTGCGCAACGCCGCACGCGCAGTCGCGGCAACAGCGGGCTCGACCAACGCCGTATTGCACTTGCTGGCCATCGCACACGAGGCCGGTGTTGATTTTCCGCTGGACGAATTTTATGCGGCAGCCAAGGGCACGCCGGTCATCGCCGATCTGAAACCGGGCGGGCGCTACACCGCCGCCGAGATGTTTACGATGGGCGGCACCGCGCTGGTGGCGCGCGAATTACGCGTCGCTGGGCTGATCGACGATGTCGTCACCGTCACCGGCCGATCGCTGTTCGCCGAACTGGATGCGCTGCCGCCCGCAGCGCCGCAAGATGTCGTGTTTCCGGTGAGCAAGCCGCTCAAACCGGATGGTGGCTATTCGATTCTGTACGGCAATCTCGCGCCTGAAGGTTGCATCGTGAAGCTGGCGGGGCACGGCCGTCGCAGCTTTACCGGGCCGGCGCGCGTTTTTGATTCGGAAGACGCGACCTTTGCCGCAGTTCAATCCGGTGGTATTCGCTCCGGTGATGTCGTGGTGATCCGCTTCGAAGGTCCGGCCGGTGGCCCCGGCATGCGCGAAATGCTCGCGGTGACTGCGGCCTTGGTCGGGCAGGGACTGAGCAATGATGTCGCGCTGATTACCGACGGACGATTCAGCGGTGCCACCCATGGTTTCATGGTCGGACATATCGCGCCGGAAGCCGCACGTGGTGGTCCACTCGCCAAGCTGCGTGACGGTGACGTGGTCACGATCGATGTGGATTCGCGTCAGCTCAGCACTGCGGCCGATCTCGCGGCGCGTGCCGCAGCGCCCACACCACAGCATCACGAGCGCGGTGCGCTGGCCAAGTACGCATACATGGTCAGCTCCGCATCCAAGGGTGCAGTTACCAGTTTTCCGTCGAACCCGCCAGTTTGAGGGTGCGGCTTAAAAGTTTGGATTTGGATTCTTCGGGTTTGTAAAAAGCATCGCGGCTGACGCCGCTCCATCGTCAAAAAGCATCGCGGCTGACGCCGCTCCTACATCTCCAATATCAAGGACTTCGCAATGAGCAACCCAGGCATCAGCAACCAAGACGCAGCGCTCTCCAATCTGCAGAACCTGCGTGTCGCCATTATTGGCTATGGCAGCCAGGGACGCGCACACGCACTCAATCTGCGTGACTCCGGTGTCGATGTCGTTGTCGGCGTACGTGCAAATGGTCCCAGCGCCGCGAAAGCACGCGCCGATGGCCTGACCGTGGTATCGCCGGAAGAGGCTGCCAAGCAGGGCGATATCGTGGCAGTACTGACGCCGGACATGGTGCAGGCCGAGCTGTACACCGACGTGATCGAGCCGAACATCAAGAAGGGCGCACTGCTGTTGTTCGCGCATGGCTTCAACGTGCATTTCGGCACCATCAAGCCGCGCGCCGATCTCGATGTGGCGTTGGTGGCGCCCAAGGGACCGGGCGCTTTGGTACGTCGCGAATACGAGCAGGGCAAGGGCGTGCCGAGCCTGCTGGCCGTGCACCAGAACAAATCCGGCAAGGCGCGTGACTTGGCGCTTGGCTACTGCGCCGGTATCGGCGGTACTCGCGGTGGCGTGATCGACACCAGCTTCGCCGAAGAGACCGAGACCGATTTGTTCGGCGAACAGGCGGTGCTCTGTGGTGGCGCGACCGAGCTGGTGATGCTCGGTTTCGAGACCTTGGTCGAAGCCGGTTATCAGCCCGAAGTGGCGTACTTCGAGTGCATGCACGAACTCAAGCTGATCGTTGATCTGTTGTATGAAGGCGGCATCGCGCGAATGCATCAGTTCATCAGCGACCCCGCGCAATACGGCGATCTGACCCGTGGTCCGCGCGTGGTGAATGAAGACACGCGCGCCCGCATGCGCGAAATTCTTGCC
>JANMSL010000033.1:0-4014 GCA_031389245.1 Lysobacterales bacterium
CGCACCCAGGCCAACCAGATCGCGGTGAGATACAGGGGAAACGCCAGCCACTGCTTGAAGGTCTCCATCCATGCTCCTGGCTTGGGCAGTCGATGTGCCAGGCCAGGCACAAATCCAATCAGCAGAAACGGCAGCGCCAAACCCAATCCCAGCATCAGGAAAATCAACAGCGCGATCGCCGCCGATTGCGCAAATGCGTACGCCAATGCGGTTCCCATGAACGGAGCAGTGCACGGGCTGGCGACGACGCAGGCGAGCACACCGGTAAAGAAATCGCCTTTGGCGCCGCCGCTGTTGGCGACATCGCTACCGATGTTGGACAGGCTGGCACCCAGCGTGAATACACCGGAAAGACTCAACCCCAGTACCACCATGACATAGCCCATCAGCGCCACCATCAGCGGCTGCTGCAACTGAAATCCCCAGCCCAGGGCCTGACCACCGGAACGCAATCCAATGACCAGCAGGCCAATGGCGGCGAACGAACTGAGCACGCCCGCGGTGTACCAGAGCGCATGGCGGTGGGCCTCTTCGGGTCGTTCGGCCGATTCGGCCAGGCTGATTGCCTTGAGCGAAAGCACCGGCAGGACACAGGGCATCAGGTTGAGGATCAGTCCCCCGAACAAGGCCAGCAGCATCGCTTTCCAAAGCGCCACTGGCGGTTCGCTGACTGCATCTGCTTGTGCGTCGCCGGCAACGCCGGTCGCAGCGATTTGCAGATCGCCGCGTTCGCCCTCAACGCGCGTAGCGGCAAGCTGCAACGCCTCGGCGCTGGCCTCGGGCAGCTCGACAGTGAGCATCCGCGTCATTGGTGGATAACAGACTCCACCGTCTTCGCAGCCCTGGAACTTGGCGACAAGACTGAGGCTCTGCGCCGAGCGCGTGCCGCGTGCCAGGGTGATCGGCACTTCAACCAGATCGAAAAATACTGGCACCGGCCCAAATTCGGGATCATCCACGGTGCGCGCTGCGGGCCAGCGCGGTATGCCGAGCGTCCCGGCGGCAGAATCGGACAGCGCGAATTCCGAGCGATCCCGATACAGGTAATAGCCGGGGGGCATGGTAAAGCGCAGCAGCAGCTCGGTCGGCGCCGACGCAATCGCTTCGAACACAAACGCCTGCTCGGGAGGCAGCGGCAACTGATCGGTCGCTCCCAGCGTAATGCTCGCCGATGCGTTGTTGTTGCCCGAAGCAGCACTATCCATGGCACCGAGCAGCGAGGGTGGCTTGCCTAGCTGCAATGGCGAAGCAGTCGGCGGTGTCTCGAAATCGGCTGTTACTGCAGTGCCTTCAGCAGGCAACGCTACCGTCATTTTTGTGCGTTGTGGCGGATAGCAGATTCCGATATCAGCGCAGCCCTGATACCCGACGTTGAATGTGATCGCCGCGACGCCGCTGGCAGCCGCGCCGGTGAGCTTGGCGGTGAAGTCGTTGTGATAGACCTCCATGCGCCCAAAATTGGGGTCGTCCTTGAACTCACCCGGCGGCGTGTGCAACGGATTAAATTTGAACGCCGAATCCACTGGCTGGATTTTGATGCGCTCGCGGTAAAGGTAATACCCGGGCGCAACCTTGAATTGGAATTCGATCCAGTTGCGCGACACTGCCTTGGCTTCGACCTGGAACGCCTCTTCCACTGGCAGCAGTTCCGACTCGTCGATGCCCTGGGCGCTGGCAGTGCCCGCCGCAAGCAACAACGAGAAACCGGCAGCACGCGCCAGTGCGTTCCACAACGACGAGGCACTCGGCAACATGGGATTTCCAGATAAAGAAGGGGGCGAAGCGACGCATTGACCGCCACGAGAGGATGCAAGTTCCGTCGCAATGCCCAGGACCGGGGAAACTGCCCGAGTCTGTCATCCCGAGCACGCAATGCTGGGTGCAGCCCACCGCTTCAACCGTACACCAAAGCCGGGTTGCAACAACCCGGCTTTCGACAGCTTGTTTCGATCATTCGAAACAGGTACCGAACCGGGTTTACCTTACCAAATGTCGGGTTGCACCCATCTTACTGCTTGCGCGCTGTTCCGGTCATTCGAAGCCGTTACCGAACAGCGCGCCCGGATCGTTGCTGATGGTCAGCGTAAAGGTCTGCGTGGCGAATCCGGTCAGCGGCGACGGTTCGGTGGCACGGACGGTTACTGTGTAGACCCCGGCGTCGGCGATCAACGGGGTGCCGGTAATGACGCCCGAGGCGGTATTGATCGACAGCGAAACTGGCAGGGCTGGCGTGGCGCTGACACTGTAGACCAACGCATCATCATCGGCATCATCGAACGCCTGTGCCGTCGCAATGTTTACCGGGTTGCCAGCATTGACACTGACATTGCCAATCGAGCCGACCGTTACCGGCAAGTCGTTGACACAGACGAGATCGACGTTGGCGACAGCGGTGTCGGTCAATGTGCCGTTGCTGACCGAATAGACAAAGCTGTCCTTGCCGCAGTAGTTGGCCACAGCCGTGTAAACGAATTGACCATTGCTGCTCAATGCAACCGTTCCATGCAGCGGTTGCACCGCCGGCACGGTATTCACCGTGAGCGCGTTGCCTTCGAAAACGTGATCATCGTTGAGCACCCCGATATCATTGGCACCATTGCGGCTCATTACCGTGTCTTCGGTGCCGAAGAAGTCGTCATCGACGGCAACAAAGGCCGGGCCCGTGCAGGTGCCGACGAACAAAGTCGCGACCCACTCCGGGTGGTCGACAAAGGGGTTGCGGTTACCCTGGTACGACTCGATCAGATTGTTGCGGGCGCCATCGGCTGGCGTCACGGAGTCAGCGCCATGCCAGCCGACCAGATCGTCCTGCATGCCCATGAAACCGACCGCCGAAAACACCCCGCTCGCGGTCGAGATAATTGCGTTGCGATCGTTGGTGAGTTCCAGTTCCGGCTCGCGCTGAAAGTTGCGCGAATTGCGTCCACCCTCGTAGCGGATCGCCATGTAGAACTGCGCGCGCGCGGTGTCGCCTTTGCGCACATTGAAGGTCTCGAAGCTGCCCAGATTCTCGCTGGCTCCGCTCTTGACCCAGTTGTGATTGCCGGGGTACGTCACTGGACCACCACCCTGGCCGTTATACAGGCTGGTCTCGCGCGCGCTGCAGCCGCTCAGCGCGGTGCAATTGGCGTACGGCTTGCTGCCGCGATCAGCGTTCCAGATCTCGTCCGAAACAAACAACATGTGCGTATCGGTGTACGGCGGATTGGCGAAGCCGTCCAGGTCGGTGATGTCGTTGAAGCCGCGGCTGTTGGGCCAGGTGTGTTCGCGGTTGAAGCGAATTCCGCTGCGGGTGCTGGTCGTGTTGACACACGTAGCGCCGCTACCGCCGCCGCCAACGCGGTCGCTGCCTTTGGCGTAGCTGCAATTTTGATAGACGTCGAGGATCCGGGTGCTGTTCAAGGGATCCTGGTCCGCCGCTTCCAGGATGTCCCAGGTGTCGGTAGCAGCGCTGGAGTAGGGAAACGCGGTGTGGTCGTCGATGACGCCGTGCAATGTGGCGCGCAACGCGCGGCAGCTCGACTGATCAACGCGCTCGTAGTAGCCAGCAGTGCCGGCCCCCACAGTGAAGTCAATGCGCGCATTGGACGCCAACGCATTGGCGACGCCATCGATGTCGGTGATCAGGGCAGCGGTGACGTCAAAGGTACAACTCTCGCCGACGGTGAACTCGATATCGGGATTGAGCGTGTACTGGGTCTGCGCGTTGTCGCTTTGCACGAACGCGTGTGCACCGCTACCGACGCAGTTGATGCTGAACGCACCCGCCTGCACTGTTACCGGTTCGGAGAAGACGATGGTGAGATTGCTCGCCGCAGGCACGTTGACGTCGAGATGTACTGGATAAGTACTGCTGATTGTCGGTGCCACATCAGCAGCGATGGTGAAAGAATATGCTGGATTGCCGGCCAGCGCGTTGGGCGTACCATCGATATCAACGACATTGGCGCCGGTGAGCTGCACGCTGCAGACGTCGCTGTTGTTGAAGTTGGTGAACGGATCGAGCGTCCAGGT
>JANMSL010000570.1:0-2659 GCA_031389245.1 Lysobacterales bacterium
GCGGGGGACCCGACCTACGTTGGCACGCCTAGGTTACCCAGAAAATCGTAGACCCCGCGCTGCTCGATCAACTTGAAACCAAGGCGGCTATACAGGCGTTGCGCGGGATTGTTCGGTTCAACGTGTAGGGTAATTTGCAGGCCGCGCTTCGCGCCCTGCGCCAACAGCGCCTCGATCAGGCAGCGGCCAATGCCCTGGCCGCGATAACTTGGCAGCAGGGCGATATCCATCAGGCGAATCTCGCTTGATCCAGCACGGAAATAAATGCGGCCAATCAAATCGTGTTCGCTCGAAGCCGAGTCTGGCCAGTGCGCCTCGGGTTGCGATTCGGGTGGCTGTCGCGCTTGTCGCGCGGCGACGATGAGCAACATTTCCGCCCCCGCGTAATGCTGCAGATAGTGCGCATGTTGCAGTTGGAACTGCTGATCGAGAAACTCGCGCTTGGCCGCCTCGGGCCAGTCAACGGGTGCGAGTTCCTCCCAGCGCGTACTGGCGTACAGCGCTGCGAGAAATTCCAGATCGCCGACGGCTTCCGGACGGAGATCGAAGTCGGGCTGGGCCAGCCCCAACGCACTGCGTAACGCGGGCGCCAACGATTGCGCGACAGAACCCGCCACCCCGATCAACGACTGACGCTGAATGCCAAGAAGGACTGGTCGCGCCGACGTGCCAGCCATGCCGGGTCGTCGAAGCGCTGGCCTTCCCGGACCGGGGATATCGCTACGCCCATGCCGGTGTTGTCCATATCCAGCACGTAGCTGCCACTGACTGGAAGCCGATACGGAGTTTCGACGCCGGTGGTGCAGGCACCCGAGCGGCCCGTCTTGCATTGCTCGACGCGAAACCCGGCGATCGCACGCTGGTCGAGCGAGAAGCCAAACAAGCGGCTTTGCGGAGACACCGCGCCGGCGCGGAAGCTTGCGATGCGATGCGGCAACAACTTGCCTTCGACATCGAACAGCAGGTCGATGTCCACGGCAGCAGCCGTAGAGGAAAAACGCATCGCCAACATTTTCAAACTGAGAATTGTGCCGGGCGGATCGATCGCGCCACCCCGCTTCGCTACGACATTGGCCAGCGTGCCGACGGCATGGGCCGAAGACATTCCACCAAAAGACAAGGCAACCGGCATCACTCCGGCCAGGGCACTCAGGCCCAAGACTAATTCACGACGTTTCATGACACCCCCCGGTGTGTTGTGCGCAATGTACCGCTTTGAAGGGATTTACGCACGCCGGTTGGTCGGGCCAACGCGCCCAGCAGCATCTGACCGATGCCCTATGGGCGCGTACACGCGATGGCACTGTGTAGCGCGATGTATGGGGCATATGCACGCAGCGCGCGATTTCGAGCCGACCCGATCAAATTTTCTGCTCGAGACCGCAGGTTTTGACTTCACGATCGCCACAATTATTGACCTGCATGGCGGCAAGCAATGGCAGTTTCGCGGCAGGAATCGGCGCTGCAGTGCGCGCAAGAGCGACAAGTTCGCGGCGTTCTTCACACAAGGGTGGAGGAGGTTTCGGGCCGCGAAGCAGCCGGCTTGTGTTGGAGCCGCCATGACAGCTCGGGTGCGAAGCGGCTATCCCGCCAACGCCTGTCGATAGTCTTCGGGCCAGAATCCCTGCCAGCGGGCCCAAGGCGCATGATGGGCACGGAGGGCCGCCATCTCGTCGTCCACCTCTTCGGCCAACGGGTCAGGCCAGATATCGTGCCAGACGGTGTCAAAAGCTGTCCCTGATTCGGGGACCCAATTGAACGCATCCGCCTCGACAATGACTACGCAGGGACCCAACTCCGCGATCAGTTGCGATGCCACCAGCCGGATCACGTCTGCGGAACGCTCAAGAACAACGATGCTATCGATCTGGGCACGACTTCCAGGGTCGGCAAGGATTTCCTTAACCACCAAACCGAGGCCGAGGCCGGTAATCAGCACACGCCCGCCGACCGCGCGCGCGCGCGCGATGGCACTTCGTTGAGTCCACCACTCGTCGTACAGATCGGTCATGAAGGTAATACCACCACGACGCAACTCGGTGTACTTACCGGGTCGATAGCGGAAACACTGCGGTCGGGTGTCCGGGATTTCTACGGTCCGGGCCGGCAACTCCACGCGGCGAATGCTCCATTCGCCGCTGGTGCCTTCGGAGATCAGGCTTCGTGCGTAGCCCTGATCATCGTTGTTGCATTGGATCATGGCCGAGGTGGGAACACGCCCTGCAAGGCGATGCAAAAGTAAAATGTGAGATAGGGCATCATGTTGTTATGCGGTTGGTCACCGCCCGCTGGCGCACAGGCGTTCGCGTTCATGGCCACAAGTCCCGTGTTCACCGTGGTGTAGAGATTGTTGCCACGACCGAAGGGGCGCGCCATCAGGTTTCCGCTCGTCGTGTTGGCCGTTGCACCTTCGTTGGCAACGTTTACGCCATGGCTATGGGAGGGAATCTCGCTCTCCAACAGGGTGACGGTCTCCGAGCCGCCGGTCTCGCCAAGATCGTGCAGCGAAAGGCCAGGGCCCTGCCCCGGGTGCATGGCCGCGCGTCCCTGCATATCGGGAAGGGCAAAGTTGGACTTGCCATTGCCGCCATAGGTCGTGCCAAGCAGCGAAAACAATGCCGTGTTCTGCGACAGCGGCAGCAATTGTCCATCGCACCAT
>JANMSL010000577.1:0-2236 GCA_031389245.1 Lysobacterales bacterium
CCACAAGATCGGCAGCGCGTAGGAGCGGCGTGAGCCGCGAAGCTCTGATCTGTCCTCGACAACGAAGCTTCGCGGCTAAAGCCGCTCCCACAAGAGCGGCAATGTGTAGGAGCGGCTTCAGCCGCGAATTCCGGCCCCCGCGAAGTGCTTAGGGCTGCGGCACACGGCGCCGCGAACTGCCCAGCTTGCGCGTAATCGTGTTGCGACCGATGCCGAGCATTCGCGCCGCTTCGATGCGATTGCCGTGAGTAATCTCGAGCGCGGCATCGAGCAACAGACGATCGAACACTGCGCGCGCGGCATCGAACACTTCGCTTTCGCCGCTTTTCAATGCGCGCTGAATCTCGATGCGCAGTACCTGACGCCAGTCTGCCACCGGTCTAGGCGCGGAATTTGCCTGAGCCGGTGGCATTGCACCAAAACTTTGATACAGCAATCCCTGCTGCGGCGCTGGACCGGAGTCCTCGGGCTCTTCGCCCATCGGTGGTGGGCTGAGCTGAAAACTCATCACGCCAGTGCGAGGTAGATCGGCGATGCCAATTTCGCGGCCGGGCGCCATCACTGCGAGCCGTCGGCACAGATTCTCCAGTTGGCGCACGTTACCCGGCCATACCTGGGCACTGAGCAGCTGCGCGGCAGCGCGCGAGAAACGCTTGGTCTCAGTGCCGGTCTCGCTGCACGCGCGCTCGAGAAAACGTTCGGCAAGCAACGGGATGTCTTCGCGGCGTTCGCGCAATGAAGGCAGATGCAGGCGCATCACGTCGAGCCGATGCAGCAGGTCGGCGCGAAATTCATTGCGCGCGGCCTTGCCTTCCAGGTCCTGATGTGTGGCAGCGATGACGCGCACATCAACGCGAATCAGCTCGCGGCCACCGACGCGATAGAACTCGCCCTCTGCGAGCACACGCAGCAGCCGTGTCTGCAAGGTCAGCGGCATGTCGCCGATTTCATCAAGGAACAATGTGCCGCCTTCGGCCTGTTCGAAACGTCCGATGTGGCGCCGCTGTGCACCGGTGAACGAACCGGCTTCATGGCCGAACAACTCCGACTCCAGCAAGTCTGCCGGAATCGCGGCGGTGTTGAGGGCCACGAACGGTTGCTGCGCACGTGGCGAATGTCGATGCAGTGCGCGCGCCACCAACTCCTTGCCGGTGCCAGTTTCGCCGGTGATCAAAACGTTCAATTGAGTCGGCGCAACGCGACCGATGGCACGAAACAGTTCCCGCATCGGCGGTGATTCACCGCTGAGCTCGGCAGTCTCGCGTTCGGGGCGTGGCGCTCGCGCCGGTATTGCATTGCCGGCGCTACTGGTGGCACGTACTGCCAACGCCACTGCCTGCTCCAGGTCGAACGGCTTGGGTAGAAAGTCGAACGCGCCGCCTTTGAACGCGGCGCTGGTACTGGCGATATCGGTGTACGCGCTCATCACGATGACCGGTACCTCCGGGTGTTCGCGTTTGAGCGCCTCAAGAAACGCGAAGCCATCCACACCCGGCATACGCACATCGGTGAACACCGCGGCGGGCTGCGCGTGTGGCAGCACCGAAAGGGCTGCGCGCGCGTTGTCGAAATCGCGCACCATGAAACCGGCGTCACGCAGCGCTTCAGCCAGCACGAAGCGCACGGAGCGGTCGTCGTCGATCAGCCATATTTCGCTCATTGTTGGGTCCTCTTATTGACGATCATCTGTACGTTCCTTGTGTCGGCTTCTCGGCGATGGCTTGATGCACATCTGCCAGATCCCCCATCCATCGCCGATAGAGCTGGCGATGGATCGCCCCCTTGACTCAAGGGGGCTGGTGGCTGCGTTTGGTGGCGTCGCAAAGAGCGCTCGATGGGACCTGACTTTGGTCTCGATTCGTTGGATCCTCTCATTTGCGATCAACAGTTGGTTCTTTGCATCGGGTTTTCGGCGATGGCTTGATGCACATCCGCCAGATCCCCCATCCATCGCCGGTAGAGCTGGCGATGGATCGCCCCCTTGACTCAAGGGGGCTGGTCGCTACGTTGTAGATACGAAGAGCACTTCCAGCCAAGGAAAAAACGACGTACTTCTGTTGTGATCGGCACGGTCGTTGAGAGTCGCGGCCAAACGCCGTTGTCTGCATTCTCATATTCACCCGGCCTCCAGTGGCAGCATCAAGGTAAATACGGTGTGTCCGGGGCGGCTGCGAAAACTCAGGCCACCGCCGTGCTCGCGGACGACTTCTTGAGTCAGCGCCAGTCCAAGTCCGGT
>JANMSL010000591.1:0-5096 GCA_031389245.1 Lysobacterales bacterium
CTTCACGTTGTCTCCAGGCATCACCATCTCCACGCCTTCGGGTAACTGGCACGCGCCGGTTACGTCCGTCGTGCGGAAGTAAAACTGCGGTCGGTAACCCTTGAAAAACGGCGTATGACGACCACCCTCTTCCTTCGACAACACGTACACCTCAGCCTCAAACTCCGTGTGCGGGGTCTGCGAGCCGGGCTTGCACAGCACTTGGCCGCGCTCCACGTCGTCGCGCTTCGTACCGCGCAACAGCAGTCCCGCGTTGTCTCCCGCCTGACCCTGATCCAGCAGCTTGCGGAACATCTCAACGCCGGTCACGATCGTCTTCTGCGTCGGCCGAATGCCCACGATTTCAATTTCTTCGCCCACCTTGATCACGCCGCGCTCAATGCGCCCCGTCACCACCGTGCCGCGTCCCGAAATCGAAAACACATCTTCCACCGGCATCAAAAACGGCTTCTCGACATCGCGCAGCGGCTCCGGAATGTACGAATCCAGCGCGTCCACCAGCTTGATCAACGCCGGTACACCAATTTCGCTCTGGTCACCTTCCAGCGCCTTCAACGCCGATCCTTTGATGATCGGTGTGTCGTCGCCAGGAAAGTTGTACTTCGTCAGCAACTCACGCACTTCCATCTCCACCAACTCCAGAAGCTCGGCGTCGTCCACCATATCCGCTTTGTTCAGAAACACCACAATGAACGGCACGCCGACCTGGCGCGCCAACAAAATGTGCTCCCGCGTCTGCGGCATCGGACCATCAGCAGCCGAACACACCAGAATAGCGCCGTCCATCTGCGCCGCGCCCGTGATCATGTTCTTCACGTAATCCGCATGGCCCGGGCAATCCACGTGTGCGTAATGGCGCTTGGGTGACTCATACTCCACGTGCGCCGTCGAGATCGTGATGCCGCGCGCTTTCTCTTCCGGCGCCGCGTCAATCTGATCGTACGCCTTGAACGTGCCGCCAAATCGCTCCGCGCCAAGCTTCGTCAACGCTGCCGTCAACGTCGTCTTGCCGTGATCAACGTGGCCGATCGTGCCCACGTTTACGTGTGGCTTCTTGCGCTCGAATTTTTCTTTTGCCATGACTAAAACCTCAGATAATTGCGCTGGTCTGTTAGGACGACTTTTTGATTACGGCTTCGGCGATGTTGTTGGGCGCTTCAGCGTAATGATCAAATTCCATGGTTGAGCTCGCACGACCCTGGCTCAACGAGCGCAGCGAAGTGACGTACCCGAACATCTCGCCCAGCGGAACCATCGCATTGATCAACTTGCCTGACGGCGAGTCATCGGTGCCTTGCAAAATGCCGCGACGACGGCTGAGATCGCCCATCACGTCACCCATGTAGTCTTCCGGTGTCACAACCTCTACCTTCATGATCGGTTCGAGCAACACCGGGTTGGCTTTGTTGAAGCCTTCCTTGAAGCCCATCGAACCGGCGATCTTGAACGCCATTTCGTTGGAATCAACGTCGTGGAACGAGCCATCGATCGCCTTGATTTTGATGTCGACGATGGGATAGCCGGCGAGCACGCCATTCTTCATCGCTTCCTCAATACCCTTGCCGGCAGCGGTTACATACTCTTTCGGAACCACACCGCCAACGATTGCATTTTCGAACACGTAACCGGCACCACGCTCTTGTGGCTCCATTTCAATAACAATGTGCCCATACTGACCGCGGCCGCCAGACTGTCTGACGAACTTGCCTTCTTGCTTTACTGCTTTGCGAATAGTTTCGCGATAGGCCACTTGCGGCTTACCGACATTGGCTTCAACGTTGAACTCGCGCTTCATGCGGTCAACCAGAATTTCCAGGTGCAACTCGCCCATACCGGAAATGATTGTCTGACCGGACTCTTCATCAGTACGAACGCGAAACGATGGATCTTCTTGCGCGAGACGCCCAAGCGCCACACCCATTTTCTCTTGGTCCGCTTTGGTCTTCGGCTCCACCGCCATCGAAATTACCGGCTCGGGGAAAATCATGCGCTCAAGAGTGATTGTGCTATCCAGCGAGCACAGGGTGTCGCCAGTCGTTACATCCTTCAAGCCCACAGCAGCGGCGATGTCGCCTGCCAGAACTTCCTTGATCTCTTCGCGCTGATTCGCATGCATCTGCAGAATTCGGCCAATGCGTTCCTTCCTGCTTTTGACCGGGTTGTACACCTGGTCGCCAGCATTCAAAGTGCCCGAATAGACTCGGAAGAACGTCAAGGAACCCACAAACGGATCGGTCATGATCTTGAACGCAAGTGCTGCGAATGGCTCTTTGTCACGCGCCGCACGGGTAATTTCTTGTTCGTTGTCATCGAGCCCCTTTACCGGAGGGCGGTCCGACGGCGCAGGCAAGAAGTGGATTACTGCATCAAGCATTGCCTGCACGCCCTTGTTCTTGAACGCGGTGCCGCAAAACATTGGAATGATTTCGCAGGTCAGGGTGCGCGCGCGAATGCCAGCCATGATCTCCGCTTCGGAGAGTTCGACACCCTCCAAGTATTTGTTCATGAGCACGTCTGACGATTCTGCAGCCGACTCCACCATGAACTCATGCGCTTTGTTCGCGTCGGCAACCATGTGCGCCGGGATCTCGCCATAGGTAAAACTTGTACCCTGGTTAGCCATGTCCCAGATAATCGATTTCATCTTGACCAGATCGACAACGCCCTCAAAATTCTCCTCTGCGCCGATTGGCAGCTGCATCGGCACTGGACTGGCACCAAGACGCGATTTCAGCTGATCAACGACCTTGCCGAAATTTGCACCAGTGCGGTCCATCTTGTTGACGAACGCGAGGCGCGGAACCGAATACTTTGACGCTTGGCGCCACACCGTTTCCGACTGGGGTTGCACTCCACCAACCGCACAAAGCACAAAAACCGCACCATCGAGCACACGCAGCGAACGTTCAACTTCGATCGTGAAGTCGACATGGCCCGGCGTGTCAATGATGTTGAATCGATGCTCCTGGAACGATTTATCCATGCCTTTCCAAAAGCATGTCGTCGCCGCAGAAGTTATCGTGATTCCGCGCTCTTGCTCCTGCTCCATCCAGTCCATTGTCGCGGCACCGTCATGCACCTCGCCAATCTTGTGATTGACGCCAGTGTAAAACAGGATGCGCTCAGTGGTCGTGGTTTTGCCGGCATCGATGTGCGCCATGATGCCAAAGTTTCGGTAGCGCTCGATCGGTGTGGTACGGGCCATAATCTAGTCCTCGGTCTTCCGTTACCAGCGGTAATGCGCGAACGCCTTGTTCGCATCCGCCATACGATGAATTTCTTCGCGCTTTTTGACCGCGCCGCCGCGGCTCTCGGATGCATCAAGCAATTCTCCGGCGAGCTTGCGAGGCATCGAGTTCTCACCGCGCTTACGCGCAGCGTCGATGGTCCAACGCATTGCCAACGCCAAGCGGCGCGCAGGACGCACCTCGACCGGCACCTGATAAGTGGCACCGCCGACGCGTCGCGATTTCACCTCGACAGCTGGCGCAACGTTGTTGAGCGCCTTCTCGACCAACGAGAGTGCTTCGGCGTTCTTCTCGCCAATTACCTGGAGCGCACCGTACACGATGTTTTCAGCAACGGACTTTTTGCCGCTCACATGACCATGTTGATGAAGCGCGCGATCATCTCACTTCCGTGTTTCGGATCAGCGAGAACAGTGCGTTGCGGAGTAGAACCTTTACGCGACATAAGAATCAGCCTTGTCTAACGTGGATCAGGACTTCGGGCGCTTGGCGCCGTACTTGGAACGGCTCTGACGACGCTTGGCAACGCCAGAAGCATCGAGACTGCCGCGTACTGTGTGGTAACGAACGCCGGGCAAATCCTTGACGCGGCCACCGCGAATCAGCACCACCGAGTGTTCTTGCAGATTGTGACCTTCGCCACCGATATAGCTGATGACCTCAAAACCGTTGGTCAGACGTACCTTTGCCACCTTGCGAAGCGCCGAATTGGGCTTTTTAGGGGTGGTGGTGTAAACACGTGTACACACTCCCCGACGCTGCGGGCAGCTTGCAAGAGCCGGGGACGGACTCTTGTAGGTTTTTGGGCTGCGCGCGCGGCGCACCAACTGATTAATCGTCGCCATTTGTGAAAGAGTCCTAAGAAACGAAAGACAGGCCGGCAAGAAGCCGGCCTGTCAAGTTTGAGACTTTAACAGGTCAATAACCGGAGTGTCAACGCACTGAGATTCCATTCCCCGAACACGAAGCGCGTCCTGCGCTTCATTTCGCTGTGATTTAACTTGAACTATGCGTCGTCTGAGCTTGCATCCTCCGATAGGGGTTCTGCGAACGTCACGCTGGACGAACCGCCGAATGAATTTCGATCCGCCTCGGACAGACCTGTGCTCGCTTCACGACGTTTGGCGTGGTAGGCAAGCCCGGTTCCGGCCGGAATCAACCTGCCAACGATAACGTTTTCCTTCAGCCCGCGCAAGGTGTCACGAGTGCCGCGAACGGCGGCTTCGGTCAACACGCGGGTAGTCTCCTGGAACGAGGCTGCAGAAATGAACGATTCTGTTGCCAGAGATGCCTTGGTGATGCCCAACAAGACGGGTGTGTAGGTAGCGAGGCGTTCGTCGCGCGCTCGTACGCGTGCGTTTTCCTCAATCACACGTGACCGTTCTGTCTGTTCGCCGCGCAGGAAACGTGTGTCGCCTCCATCAGTCACTTCAACTTTACGCAGCATCTGACGAACGATGGTCTCAATGTGCTTGTCGTTGATCTTTACGCCCTGGAGACGATAGACATCCTGAATTTCCTTGCACAAGTAGGCAGCCAATGGCTCAACACCCAACAAGCGCAAAATGTCGTGTGGGCTGGGCTCGCCATCAACCACGGTTTCGCCTTTTTCAACATGCTCACCCTCGAACACGATGACTTGGCGCCACTTCGGAATAAGTTCCTCGTGAACACTTCCGTCTTTGTCGGTGATCATCAAACGCTGCTTACCCTTGGTGTCTTTTCCGAAGCTGACGATTCCGGTGGTTTCAGCCAAAATCGCCGGCTCCTTGGGCTTTCGCGCTTCGAACAGGTCGGCAACACGCGGCAGACCGCCAGAGATATCGCGCGTCTTGGACGTTTCTTGCG
>JANMSL010000682.1:0-27754 GCA_031389245.1 Lysobacterales bacterium
CTTGAGGAATATGGCATCGGCCGACCATCAACTTATGCCAGCATCATCCAGACACTGCTTTCACGCGAGTACGTGATGCTGGACAACAAGCGCTTTCGGCCGACCGACGTGGGGCGAGTGGTGGCTCGTTTCCTGTCCACGCATTTCACCCAGTATGTCGACTACGACTTCACCGCCAAGCTTGAAGACGATCTCGATGCAGTATCGCGCGGCGAGGAAGATTGGGTCCCGTTGATGCAAAAGTTCTGGACACCATTCAAGGCGCTTGTTACCGACAAGATGGAGTCGGTGAGTCTTGATGAGGCCAAGTCACAGCGCGTGCTCGGCAATGATCCTGCAACCGGAAAGCCAATCAGTGTGCGCCTTGGACGCTATGGCGCTTTTGCCCAGATCGGTGTCAAAGACGACGAAGACAAGCCACGGTTCGCGAGCCTGCTGCCGGGGCAAAGCCTGCACACCATTACGCTTGACGAGGCACTCATACTGTTCAAGCTGCCGCGACCGTTGGGTCAGGCCGAGGATGGCAACGAAGTGAGTGCGGGCATGGGGCGCTTCGGTCCATTCGTCAAGCAAGGCAGCACTTACGCGTCGATCAAGGAGCCGGACAGTGCCTACACGATTGAATTGCCGCGCGCGCTTGAGTTGATTCGAGAGAAAGCCGAGGCCATTGCCAATCGCGTGATCGCCAGCTTCGATGAAGGCAAGATTCAAATCCTTCGCGGGAAATTCGGTCCGTACATTACCGATGGCGAAAAGAATGGCAAGATTCCCAAAGATCGGGAGCCAGAGACGCTGACACGCGAAGAGTGCGTGGCCTTGCTGGCTGAGGGCAAGCCGGTGCGCAAAGGTTGGGGTGCCAAACGCGGCGCCTCCAAGAAGGCACCTGCCAAGAGAGCGGCAGTGAAAAAAGCAGCAGTCGCCAAGGCGGCGCCAGCGAAAAAAGTTGCAACGCGCAAGGCACCTGCGAAAAAGAAAGCGGCGACGAAGCGAGCAACCGCGAAAAAAACCGCAGCGAAAAAGGCACCGGCAAAAAAAGCCAAGAGTTCGTAGTCGCGGGTCTTGGCCCGCACGATCAACCTTAAAATGAAAGTGAGCTGACTCACTTGGTCATCTGAGTCGCGTTCAGCGGCAATCTGGATACATCTCGTCGCCGTCGACGCCGGGCTGAATCGAAAAGCGCTTGTAGGTCCACTGATACTGCGACGGCGCCAGGCGTACACAATCTTCCAGACCTTGGTGCAAGGCTCGGACAGCCAGCGCGAGGTCCGCATCGGCAATGCCCTCGGGCGCCGGCAGAAAATGCAGGCAGAATCCATGTCCTGCGGAAAGTCGCTCGGCAAATCCAAAAACCACGGCGGCGTCAGTCTTGCGTGCCAGCCGTGACAATAAAGTCATACTTTTGCAGGGCAGGCCAAAAAATGGCGCAAATTCGCCCTCGCCACCTTTGGGCCGTTGATCCGGCAACACCCCTACAATCATCTTCTGGCGCAAACAGCGATAAAGCTCTCGCACGCCGGCGGCATCGGCACGCACTTGTGTCGCCCCCAATCCACCACGCCCGGCCACAAGCAGCGGTTCCCAAGCTGGATGCTGCGGCTGCCGGTAGAGCAGTGCCATTGGGCCCTGAGTACACAAATAGAGATTCAATAGTTCCCACTGCCCCAGGTGCGGAGCCGCCACGATCACACCGCACTGCCGGGCAATCGCCGCCTGCAATAGTTCTCCTCCGCGAATTTCCCTGATCTGCGCCAACGCCGAGTGCGGCGCTACGCCCCACACGCGCGGCAATTCGATCAGCCCCATCGCGGTCTGCGCCAAAGATTCACGCACGAATGAGGTGCGTTGTCGCGCGTCCAGATGCGCGTAGCAAAGCTCCACATTGCGCCGCGCGACGCGGTATTCGCGCGTATTGAACAGCCGCAATAACGCACTCACTGCGTATCCCAGTGCATGCAGCGCGCGCAATGGCAGAAAGCCGAGAACGCGCATCAGGATTTGCGTCAGACGCACACGGAGCGAGACAGGTTCGATCATCCGCACATGAAAGCGTGTCGAGCTCGAGTTCGCAAGCCTTGCGGCACTTGAATTGGTGGCCTGCGCGGCGAAGCGCTCGTCCCCGGTGTGAACGCTACACTTACAATGGATGCCCAAAAAACTGCTGGATTCTGATGATTGCCCTGATCCAACGTGTCAAGCATGCGTCGATCGAAGTCGATGGCGAAGTCGTGGGCTCAATCGGTCCCGGCCTGTTGGCATTTATCGCGATCGAGCCCGAGGACGCTGAGCCGCAAGTGAGTCGGATGCTCGCGCGACTGCTTGGCTATCGCATTTTTTCCGACGACGAAGGCAAGATGAACCGCTCGCTTGCCGATACTGGTGGGGGGCTGTTGCTGGTGTCTCAGTTCACGCTTGCGGCAGACACCAAGAAAGGAATGCGCCCCAGCTTCACTTCGGCAGCGTCGCCCGAGCAGGGCAGGAAATGGTTCGATCGGCTAGTGGAATCTGCAAGAACCGGACACGCCGACGTGGCAACCGGGCTTTTCGGCGCGGACATGCAAGTTAGTTTGCTCAACGACGGGCCGGTGACGTTCTGGCTGCACGCGCGATAACGAAACTTGCGAATAGCGCCTGTCGCGCGCTTTTGGAAGCAATGCCAAGGCACTTTTCGTGCACACTGAAAAATGCGCCGATCGGCGGACAGGGCACGCCCGGACAGCGTGCACGCAACACCGCAGCGTCAGGGTAGGGTGATTGGAGCTGGGGGTTTTTGCACGAGCAATCCCAAAGCTCTGATGCGCCGATGCAGCGCAGCTAGTTCTTTGTCGAGATAGTGCGCCAGTTCATCAAGAGCGAACCGCGTGCGCTGCTCGCTCTGTTCCAGATACGCCATGTGTGTCGGCGATGGCGGGCGCAGTGTCGACGAAAAGTACCAGGCGGTGTTGCCGACCGAGCTCTGGGCGTCGGTCTCGGCGACGAATCCTCTGGTGGTCTCGGGGGGCTGCCAAAGTAATTTCTCCACCTGCAGCAGGCCTTCCTTGAAAGTATCGATGGATTTGATCAATGCTTGATGTGGATCTTCATCTTCGATTTCGATCGCGGGATCGCGCTCCTTGCGGCGTTCTACATGGGTCTTGGCCAGAGCAGCCGCTTGCTCAAGGTCTGCGCGCAAGTCTTGCAACTGACGCACCGCATCGGTGATCGACTCCTGCGCGCGCCCCAGGCGTTCCCATGCTGCGGCTTTGGCAGCGTAATCCGCGTTGCCCAGATTTAGGCGGGGATCAGCCAACACTTCGAGCTCCCGGCGCTCGCGATGATCGCCAAAAACCACGGTAAGCTCATAGTTTCCGGGCACCACCGGTGCCTGTGTCGCGCCGCCCCACGGGCTAGGTGGAAGTGGCGAACGATAGGCGCTTCGTTGCAAATCCCAGACCGCACGATTCAATCCGCGCTTGACCTCCACTTCAAAGCGGCTGACCAGCTTGCCTTTTGTGTCGCGCACTTCAATCGCGGCTTTGCTGGGTTTGGGCTTCTCGTCTTTCACCACTTCGGCAGGCGTACGCAGGCGGTCCACTTCGGAATCTGGGTGCGGCAGATGATCAGCTTCGATGTAAAAACTGATCAACGCACCATAGTCGCGCCCCTTGCCACGAAATTCCGATTGCGTATTGATGCTGTCCAGAATGTTGGGTTTGATTTGGTGCTGTTGCGCGGGAGCGATGTCGAACAAAGTCAGCACGGCGTTGGCTGCTCGTGACTTCAACGCGCGCAATGGACGAATGTCGTCAACGACATAGAGCGCCCGTCCGTGCGTGGCAATGATCAGGTCGTGTTCGCGCGGATGGATGGCAAGGTCGATCACCGAGGCTGTGGGTAGCCCGTGCTTCCATTTGCTCCATTTCTGGCCGGCGTTCAAGGAAATGTACAGTCCGAACTCGGTGCCGAGAAACAGCAGATCTGGATCCACCGGGTCCTGCAACAAGACCAGCGCATAGCCATCGATATCGCTGGTGGCCAGCGAGGTCCAGCGCTTGCCGAAGTCATCGACCCGAAACAGATACGGGGTGAGGTCAGAACGGCGATGGTTGTCGAATACTACAAACGCCGTGCCGGCCAGATGCGGCGACGGCATGATGTGTGGCACCCAGGTATCAGCCGGCACGCCACGTGCGCCTGCAGCCACGTTGCTCCATGATCCGCCACTGTCGCGGCTGATTTGCACACGACCATCATCGGTGCCGACCCAAATCACGCCTTGCTCCAGAGTGCTGGGCGCAATGCTGATGATGGTCGTGTGATTTTCCGCGGCGGTGACATCAGAAGTCAGCCCGCCGCTCTCCTGAGATTTCTGTTTCGCAGGATCGTTGCTGGTCAGATCGGGGCTGATCGTCGACCAATTGTTGCCGCGATCCTTCGATCGATGCAGGAACTGGCTGCCGAAATAAATGGTGCCAGCATCGAACGGGTCCTGCGCGAATCCCGCATTCCAGTTGAAGCGCAGCCTGGTGTCGGGGTCCGGCGCGGCCGGGCGAATCGAATAGCGCTCGCCGGTATCAAGATCCCAGCGCAGTATGTGTCCGTCCTGACTCATGGCGTAGCCGCGGCGCGAATTTTCCGGATCGGGCGAAGTGTCGAAACCATCGCCGAAGCCCACTTCGGTCCAATGTGCGTTGCGGATCGGGCCCTGTTCCCACAAGCTCGAAGGACCACGCCAAGAGCCGTTGTCCTGCAGTCCGCCGTAAAGATTGTAGGGAGTCTCCAGGTCGTAGCGCACGTGGTAAAACTGCGCCAACGGCAAGTTGTTGACGAAGCGCCAGGTGACGCCGCGATCGCGGGAAATACCGATGCCGCCATCGTTGCCATTGATCATCAAGCTGGCATTGTTGGGATCGATCCACAGTGCATGATTGTCTGGATGCAGATGCTGCAGACCGATCAGATTCTGGAACGTCTTGCCACCGTCGATCGATACGTCGACGAAGCTGGCCAGGCGATAAAGGCGGTCGGCGTTCTCGGGGTCGACGCGGATATCGGCATAGTAAAACGGGCGGGTGGAAACGTTCAGTTCCTTGTTTACCGTCGTCCAACCATAGCCACCGTCGCTGGAGCGGAGCAGCGCGCTCTCTTTGGCCTCGACCAGGGCATACACGACACTCGGATCGCTCGCCGAAACCGCAAGGCCAATGCGCCCAAGCTCACCCGCCGGCAGTCCATCGGCGACGGTTGCCTTGCGCCAGTGATCGCCGCCATCCGTGGTCATGTACATGCCGCTGCCAGGACCACCGGATTTGAAAAACCACGGCCAGCGTCGGTATTCCCAAAGACTGGCGAACAGCTTGTCCGGATTGGAAGGATCCATCACCAAGTCAGCGGCGCCCGTGCGCGCATCGGCATAGAGTACGCGCTGCCAGGTTTTGCCGGCGTCGCGACTGCGGAACACTCCACGTTCGCCGTTTTCGCCCCAGGCGCGCCCCATTGCCGCGACGTACACAATGTTCGGATCGCGCGGATGCGCTATCACGCGTGCAATGCGCTCGCTGTCGCTAAGGCCCATTTGCTGCCAGGTACGCCCCGCATCGAGAGAGCGATAGACGCCACGCCCGACTGACGCAGAATTGCGCACATTACCTTCGCCAGTGCCGACCCAAACCACATCGGGATTCGCTGGCGACACCGCAATCGCACCGATCGCATGCACATCCTGGTCATCGAAAATGGGTTGCCAATGGCTGCCACCGTTGGTCGATTTCCAAACACCACCGGCGGCAGCGCCGACATAGATCGTATTGGGATCGTTCGGTGCCACATCGATAGCAGCGACGCGACCGCTCATCCCTGCCGGCCCCACGGATCGCGCCTTCAGCCCGGCAAGCAACGCGGGATCGAAATCTGCTGCGCTTGCCAACGGCGACATTGCGCAAACCAACATGACGCACAACGCACGGCATGGCAGCAAGCGGCTGCGTGACACGACTGCGACAACCATCGTTGATCCCCTGAGCTGAGCTGAGTCGCAACCCTAACCGATGATCGCAGCAACCGAAAGATGCGGAAAGTGACAGGTTGACGCGTGTTGCCAGCAACTTCGCGCAGGGCATCGAACGGAACCTCACTGCGGGTCTGTGCGCAGGAAAATCGCCAGATTCGCTGCCCGAAAGGGAATCGCAGCGCGCCCTGGTTGTGGCGCAGGTTGTCAGTGTTTGGCCGCTTCGCGCGTATCCCTGCGCACAACATCTTGCTGACAGCTAAGGAATCCGCTATGACCTGCAAACCCGTTTTCTCAATTCTCGGCCTGAGCAAGCGTTCCACTGGCTGCCTTGCCCTGGCTGCGCTGCTGGCTTGCGCTGCTCAGCCGGTATTGGCCGACAGCGTAGAACTTGATCCGACCTTCGCCACTGCCGGACGCGCCAACTACAGCTTTGGCGATTACTTCAAAACACTTGTGCATGTGCCACGCCCGGGCGGTGGATCGATCGCGGTGGTGCACTATCGCGCTACCGGCAACCCGGTGTGCGTGGATGGCCGTGACTGCATCGCGCTGTACCCGTTTACTGCTGCAGGCGCCGCCTTGGCCCCCGTCACCGTTCCCTCGAACCTGAATTTCTCGAAAGTGCGTGGCGCTGCGATCGACAGCCAGGGGCGTGTGGTTGTGGTGGGCTCGATCCAGATTTCAGGCGGCGACTATGATTTCCGGATTGCGCGAATCCTCGCCAACGGCAGCGCCGATCTCAGCTTCAGCAGCGATGGCCTGAACAACGTTGCATTCGATCTGGGCAGTAACAATCGTGACGAAGCCAATGCCGTAGCGATCGATGACCAGGATCGCATTGTCGTAGTCGGTCAGGTCGACCGCGCTTCGACTGGGGATAGCGACTTCGGCGTTGCACGGCTGTTGACCAACGGCACGCTCGACAGCAGTTTCGACAGCGATGGCAAACTTCAGGTCGCTTTTGATTTGGGGGCAACGCTCAGGCTCGATGCGCCATACGCCGTAATAGTTCGCAATGGCAAGATCAGCATCGGTGGCATTGCTATTGACGGTGACCTGGGGGTTTCGCGTATTGGGTTGGCGCGATTGCTGGAAAACGGCGGCTACGACGCCAGCTTCTGCGCCACTTCGTGCAACTACATGAGCACTTACGCCGCGATCAACAATGGCCGACGCGTGATTTTCTACGGTACCGACACTCCAGCACGATCCGACTCGCTTGAGGCCATGGCCGTCAATAGCGCTGGGGAATTCGTGACCGCGGGGACCACGCCGGGCAGCGGCGAGACCTTCGGCTACGTACAGAAGTTCGACGTCAACGGCAACTGGTTGGCAGAGACCACCACTCAGGGTGGGATTGATGCCAGCCGTGTATACATCGGCGGAGTGCACTGGTCCGATGTGAATTCTGCAAGCAGCAATGTGGTCCTTACGGGCGCCTCCGGGCCGAACGAAGAATTCTTCTTCGCACAGCGTCTCACCTCGGACCTCAATCCGAGCGCAAACTGGGGTTTCATCGGTCCGAGCAACAGCGTGTACCTGTGGACTGCAGGAAACGGTTTTGGCGATATCGGTGACAACCGACCGGCCAGCTCCAGCTTGGGTCCTGCCGGCCAGCTGTTGGTCGACGGCATCTACAAGCCGGCTGCGCTCGCCGATCCTTACAGCGCAACCGTCGCGCGCCTGCGCACCGTCAACGGACCAACGACTGATGCGATCTTCAAGAGCGGATTTGAAAACTGACCGCCGCGGATTTTCTGGCAGGTTTCGAGCCGCGGCAAGCGCTATGCGTTGCACCGCGACGCTCATCGGCGCGGCGACACGACTTGACTAACGAACGGAGGGTTGCGCGGAACTGGCACCTTTCCCGATCGACGTCTGCAGTGCCGCGCGCAGGTCCTGCTTGGCGTAATGTGCTCGCAGCGCGCTGCACACACGCGCAAATTCAACCGACTGCGCAAGCATGCGCGGCCCACCTTCGACGTCCTTGAAACGGGGGCCCCAGAACGCCTCCGCGGCATCGGCCTCGGCCCCACTGCAGGTGCCGATCATCTCGGTCATCGCCAGAAAGCGCTGTTCGCCCGGTGGAATCCGCGCAGATACTGCGTTGAGGTGCGCGCGCAACCACAGCCGAGCGCCCGCGCGGGTCTCGGGAAAACGCGCCGCCGCCCAAAGCACGGCGGTGACCTCGCCAGATTGCACGGTTGGATCCAGGGTCAGCGCCAGTGCCCGCGACTGCAACTTGGGGTCGGTGGCCGACCCCAGAGCCAGTAGGTACTGCTCGCGCTCGACACTATCCACACTGGCGCGGAAGCGCGCTTCAACTGCATTGAATTCTACAGCGCCGCCATCTTGCACCAACACGCGTAGCGCGTTGTCGTGACTATCCTTGTTGATCGCCGTCGGGTCGGGCTTGTCGCCGCTCATACCGATCAGTCGCCGCGCACGCGCGGCCAGTTCCTTGCGAATCGTGGCATCCCGTGCTTCGTCGCTCATCATTGCCAGCACTGAAGCGCGGGTCAGTCGTGCTTCGTCGTCGTCCTCAGCGCGCGCGTCGAAGCCGAGTCGTTGCAGCAGATCGTTGTAGTGGGCGCCGACAAACTTTTGCAGTGCCTTGCTCTCGGCAGCGTCCGCCACCCGATTTTCGCGCAGCCAGGACAGCGTCCGTGCCGGCGCGAGCGCTACTTGGCGCGTACTTGCGGCAGCAAGAAGCGGAACCGCCGCTAGATAATCCGCCAGCGGAACGCTGCCGTTTTCAAATGCCGCATTCAGCGCATCCGCGACAATGCGCTGCTCGCGCTCATTAAGCTGAGCAAACGCTCCGTCAAGCGCGCGTTGCGATTCTGAGCTGAGTACGTAACGGTAATAGCCAGTGGCGTTGGCGTTGGGCATCACCCAGGACGGACAGCTGGCGCTGGGCAACGCGACACTGGCGTTTGCTGATTCGAGCAATGCACAGTGCTTATGCACGCCGTCGACGTCGGCGTAGCGCAGACACAATGGAACGCCCCAGGTGCGCGCAGCCGACGCGCTGGATCCTAGCGGCAGGTAGCGACTTTGACGAACTGCCAGTGCGGCCTTGCCGTTGTCGCACTGAACATCGATTGCCAAGAATGGCACCCCCGATTGATCCAGGAAGCTGCGAAATGCGGCGGCGATCTGCTCGGGTTGTGTACTGCGCGCTGCGAGCGCATGGATCAAATCATCGCTGGTGGCATTGCCACGCGCGTGCGCGCTCAGGTAATCGCGGACAGCCGCGCGAAAGGGTTCCGCGCCGAGATGCGATTCGAACATCGACAGCACTGCCGCGCCTTTGGAATAAGTGATGCCGTCGAAGGCGGATTCGATGTCGGTGAAGTTCTTGATCGGCTCGCGGACCTGCCGCGAGGCAGCCAAAGCGTCCTGCCCCATGGCAAATATCGTGGACTGCAGTCGTTTGCGATCAGAATGGAATTCGGGGCGAAGCTGTGTGGTGATTTTCGACGCCATCCAGGTCGCGAACCCTTCATTGAGCCAGAGGTCATCCCACCATGACATAGTGACAAGGTCACCGAACCACTGGTGTGCCAGCTCGTGCACATTGGTTTCAAAATAGCCTTGGCGTATAAACGTCGGTGACTGCTTGTTGATCAGCAGGAAACTGTCCTTGAAGATGATCAGACCGGCGTTTTCCATTGCCCCTGAGCCGAAGTCGGGCGCTGCGAGCAGATCGAGTTTGTCGAAAGGAAAAGGGCTGTCGAAGTACGCTTCCAGCGCCGTGACGATTTCCGGCGTGGTTTCCAGGGCATAGGCCAACTCTTTGCCCCGGCCCTTCACCGCGATACCACGCAACGGCAAAGGCACTTTGCGCTGAGCATTGGCTGGCACCGGTGCGGCGGTCACAATGTCCCAGGGACCGACCGCGTAGGCGATGAGATAAGTAGGCAACGACTCGGTGGTCGCAAAACGCAGCCGTTTCCAGCCTCCGCGAAGTTTTTTCATCGACAGCATTCGCGTATTGGCCACGGCCTGGTCCGTAGTGGGCACCGTCAATTCGATATCCCATGGCGTCTTGAACGAAGGCTCATCAAAGCACGGGAAGCTGGTGCGCGCACTGATCGATTCCATCTGCGTCATCACGTAGCTATCGGTTTCGAGCTTGACCTTGTAGGTGCCGTCAAGCTGCGTCCCGTAGCGCGCGCGATACTTGAAATGCAGTTCACCCATGCCGGCAGTGAGGGGACTGTCGGCGTCCACGCGCAATACGCCGGACACATCTGCGAAAGCCGTCTTCAATGGCAGTTCTGCGCCTCCCTCGGGCCGATAGCTCGCATGCGCGATATCCAGTCCCTTGGCATGCATCCAAAACCGCGCAGTTGACTCGGCGACGCGTACTTTGATGCGTACTTCGCCGGTAAACCCGTCGTGGCGCGGGTCGATGCGCAATGCCAATGCGTAATGCGTAGGCAACACGTTGCGCGGCAGTTGGCCGCGCGGCACGGAGAACGCGTCAGCAGTCGCGATGCCGCTGCCAACGACAACGCAAATCAGAAAGATGATACTCAAGAGCTTTTCAACGAGCACGGTGACCTCCACAGTAAAGGCAATCGGTTTGCGACAACGCGCGCAAGCCATGAAGCATTGTCCCGACGCCAAGTTCTGCAGTGTGGGACTCATTGCACAGCCTGTCAGCCCGGCCGGAATCGCCGATTCGGGATGAGCAGGCCGAACCATCGAATGTTCCTGGCAGCGCCTGTTTTATTTTGGCTGAGCCATGCAAGCCACAGGTTCCGTCACGGCGAAAGAAGTCGCTGAGAAGTTTGACACTGGGATTGGATCAGGCGCAGGACGACTATCCAGGCGAAAAAACGGCGTACAAACCGCCACGCGATATCTGCATCTGCAGCTCGTCGGTCCGGTCGAGCCGTGGACGCACTCGGCAGTGCAAACCGCCGATTGCCCAAGCCTGCGGCAGTGCTAGGCTGCCGCAGCGCCGGTCACGCGCGCGGCACCGTGGTTCACCTTGATTGCGACTCGGCTCTGGCTACAGCGTCGGTCCGGGTAGGGCAAGTGTCGCGACACAGGCAATCACGCGTGTCGCGCAGCCCCAGACAGATTGACTCATTCGTAGCTCAGCGCAGCGGCAGTAGACACGCGTGTCGCTCGCCGAGCCGGCCAGGCACAGGCAAGCACGGACACGAACATCATCAGTGCCAACCAACGCAGCGCAGTGCCGGCTGCGGGCACATACAGGGTGGACACGGTGAACATCACACGTCCGAACGCATCGGTAAGCACTGCGCTGATCGGAATCGACAACGGTAAAGAAACCAGCCAGCTCAGCACTGCAATCACCAATCCTTCGATCTGGATCATCGCCATGATGGTGAAATGACGGGCGCCAATGGTGCGCAGCACGCCGATTTCGCGCGTGCGTTCGAGCACGGACATGCTCATCGTAGACGCCAGTCCCATGCCGCCCACGGCAATCATGGTCCAGGCCATCGCACCCAGAAAATCGACGAGCATCAACAGATGATCTTCCACCACGCGGCGGCTTTCGGTGACCAGCTGACTGCTGGAAACGGGCATTCCCTCGCGCGCAAGCTCGGTGCGCAGGCGTTGAATTGTTTCGAGTTGCGAGGCCGCGTCACGCACGGTGGTGGCGACCACCAGGGTCGAGGCTTCGCTTTTGTTGTGCAAAGTTTCGATTGCGGCGCGCGGCGCGTAGGCGAGGGGCTGCGGTCCGGCATCGACCACGCCAACCACGATCCACGACCCGCGCTGTCCATCGATCACCACAGTGGTGCTGCCGCTTGGTTTCAGGCTTGGTTCGTCGGCGAGCAGACTGCGGCTGACAACCAGCGCGTTGCTATCCGAGTCATTGAGCCAACGGCCTGCGTGCAGCAACGGCCGCAGCATGGGTGATTTCGGTGGTAGTGCCGTCAGCGAAAAGCGATCACCCAGGGAACCATCGGTAAGCACCACCGAGGCCCGGCTCGCGTGCCACGCTTCGGCGTGTTCAACGCCGCTCACGGCACGCGCCGCTGCCTCGATACTTGCCGTTGGATGTGCGTCGGCGAAACGCAGGACGACGTCGTAGCGCTGACTCGAATACGCTAGATCGACCGATCCCACTACGCTTCTGCGTAGATTCTCGGCGCCCAGATAGACCGCGCCACCGGCGGCAAGCGCGAGCAAGGTAAGCAGCATGCGTTGACGGCGGCGAAAGGCGTTTCCGAGTGACAACAACAAAGGTCGGCTCACCCCTATGAATACATTGCTGCGTCGCGCGCGCAGGCTCCGACCCAGCGCCACGATGCCAATGTCACGCAGCGCCGTGCCTACCGAAACGCGACATGCGCGGATCACCGGCAGTGCTGCGGCTGCAACCGGTAGCAGGCAGCCGACGCCGAGCTGCAGTGCAATCGCCCACCACGGTATTGCGTAGCCGGCGATCGGAAAGTTGAGCATCTCCGCCTTGAAGCCAGAATAGCTGCGGCCAATGCCAATCGCCGCCGGTAACGCGATCGCGGAGGCGATCACGCCGAACATCAGCGCCAGACCCAAGTACATAGTGGCAATCTGCAAACTGCTCGCGCCGAGCGTCTTCATCACCCCGATCTCGCGCGCCTGCCCGGCGAGCATCGCGCTGATCAAATTGACCACCAGGAAGGCACAGACCAACAAGCTCAACAGACCGAATGCGCCCTGCGTCATCAGTAGGGAATTCATCTGAGCTGCATGGACATGTTGCCCAGGTTCCGGTACTGCAACGTCCGAGACGCTGCCGCCGCTGCGCTCGATCAACGCCTTGACTGCATATGCGATGCGCCTTACAGCGTCACGATCGGCCGCAGCATCGCGCACTCGGAACTGCAATTCGTTAAACGCGGCAGGCGCGCCGAGTTGGGTCAGTGTCGCTGGGGTGACATAGCCATAAACGACATGCTCCATCCATCCCGGCGCCAGGCTGACATCACGCACGATGCCCGCGACCGACAGCGACAGCGGCTTCGCCTTTTGAAACTTGAGCATGATCGAATCGCCCAGCGTCGCGCCAGAGAACTCCAACGATGAGCGTTCGATCACCAGCATGCTGTCTGCGGGTGGCCATGCGCCGCCATCGGGCTGCAGGCGTGCAATGTCCGGATGGGTGAAATCGTCCATCGCGTACAGCACGGTGGTGTGCCAGGCACCGCTGGCCTGCGCAGCCACCACAACACTGCGTCTGGCGCGCACCGCGGCGACTTCGGGCAGTGCACGCACCCGCTCGATCATGCCGGCATCCAAGTGATCGATGGTCAGCGTGGCCGACACTGGCAGACTGGAGTGATAGCCACGGACCGTTGCACGCTGCACCAGTGCCCAAGTGTTGAGGATTGCACCGGCGCCGATCAATCCAATCGCCATGGCCGAGACCACCAGTAGGCTACGCGACTTGTGCAGCCAAATGTCACGCAGCACCTTGTGCCAGCGCGGGCTAAGCATGCGCTGGCCCCACTGCGCTCTCGATTCTTCCATCGACCAAAGTCACTGTACGCATCGCCTGCTGTATCGCAGTGCGTTCATGCGTGACCATGACGACGGTCTGACCTTCGCGCACCAATTCGGCCAGCAGCTGAAGCAGAGCATTCGAGTTGCGCGAGTCCAGATTGCCGGTGGGCTCGTCCGCGAGCAGGATCGGCGGCGCATTTGCCAACGCGCGCGCCACCGCGACGCGTTGTTGCTGGCCACCGGACAATGCGGCCGGAAACTTGTCGGCTTGATCCGCCACGCCGAGGCGATCGAGCAGGGTCAGTGCGCGACTGCGGCGATCATGCTTTGGCCATTGACGGCAAAAGTCCATCGGCAACATGACGTTTTCGATCGCGGTCAACGTCGGTAGCAGCTGAAAGAACTGAAACACGATGCCAACCGCGCGACCGCGCCACGCTGAGAGTGCGCGCTCCGACATGTGATGCAACGCCTGTCCGGCGACGTTCACTTCGCCGCGACTCGGTCGGTCGATACCCGCCAGAAGATTGAGCAACGTGGACTTGCCGCTGCCTGACTGTCCGACGATCACTACGAATTCGCCGCGCGCGATACTCAGGTCGACATCGGCCAATGCGGTAAACGCCCCGGCACTGCCCGGATAAGTTTTGCTGACTTGGCGCAGCGCGATCAAAGGCTCCACTGCTGACACCAGAACATTTTGGGCGAGTGTGTGCACGGGCGCCTCCAGTCCATCGAAATTTGATGCAGCTGACTCTAGGGCGTAGCAAGGGTGCAGCTTGCACCGCTCGACAGGCTGCACCAACAGTTCGGCGAATCGGCTCGCCGGCGACATCGTGCTTTTGCCATTGGGCAGTGTCGAACTGCCATTGGGCGAAAGCGCGCATCGTCGGCATGCAATGCAGTGGCATGCTCACGCTCAAACACCGCAACAAAACCCGGAGCCGCCATGAACCGTTTATGCCTGATCGCCCTCGTCCTGCTCTTCGCAAACGCGGGCGACGCCAGCGCGCAACATTCTGGCGCCAGCGACGCCCTACCTGCAGTGACCGCAGCGCAGGAAGCCACGCAGTTTGATTTTCTGATCGGACAATGGGAGATCGAGTTGACTCCCAAGGTCAGCGGACTGGCGGCAATGGTCCATGGCAGTCCACGATTGCTCGGCAGCTGGAAGGCGTGGCGCGCTTTCGACGGGTTTGGCGTTGACGATGAATTGCGCGTGGTCGATGGCTCCGGCAACCCGGTCACGTTGAGCCATGCGCTGAGAATCTACGACAAGACTGCTGGTCATTGGGTGATCCATGGCCTGGACGTGTATCGTGCAAGATTCAATGTAGCCACGGCGCAATGGCGCAATGGCGAGATGCGGGCCAACGGCAGCGGCACCAATCACGATGGCAAACGGTATCTGAGTCGCACCCGCTTTCACACGATCACGCCCGACAGCTTTGAGATGCAGCAAGACCGCTCCTTCGACGCTGGCGCGTCCTGGGAAGAGCGCGCCATCACCATCCAGGCGAAACGTGTGGCGCACAAGGCAGCGCGCTGAATCGTTGACTCCATTCCCTCAGGCCCACTGGCGAGGTAAGGTATTTCATGCCGCGCGCCTGGGTTTTCGTACAACTGATCATCGTCTGGTTGCCGATTTGGGCACTGCTCACTGTGCTCATGATGTCGGCGCACAGGGCATCCGCGATCGACGCGGCGCCGATTGCCCTGCGCCTGGTCGCGGCTGCGGCTGTGCTCGGCATAGCTGCGCATCGATTCACCGCGCGACTGCCTTGGCCGCACCCGTTCCAGTTGCGCTTTGTCGCAGCACACGTGTTGGCAGCGGCAATCTATTCGTTCGCCTGGTTTTTACTCAACAGCCTGATTGAAAGCGTGTTCCGAGGACAGCTGGTCATGGTGCTCGGGTCGGGCATCGGTCCATTTCTGATCACTGGCGTGTGGTTCTACGTCATGATCGCAGGTGTTGCTTACGCCAATCGTGCTGCAGCGCGTGTCGCTCACATTGCGACCCTGGAAGCGCGCACACAACTGGCTGCGCTGCGCGCGCAACTGCACCCGCATTTTCTGTTCAATGCCTTGCACACCGTCGTGCAGTTGATCCCGATTGATCCACGTGGCGCGGTGCGCGCTGCGGAACTGCTGTCGGACGCGCTGCGCACCACCATCGAGGAGCAGCGAGATCTGGTTCCGCTGGCAGACGAATGGGCATTCGTGCAGCGCTATCTGCAAATCGAAGGCATACGTTTTGGTGATCGTTTGCGCCTGCATGTCGACATCGACGAAGCTGCACGTAACTGCTTGGTGCCGGCGTTTGCATTACAGACGCTGGTCGAAAACGCAGTGCGTCATGCCGCCACACCGCGAGTCGAGGTCACCGATTTGATGGTGTCGGCAACGCTTGGCGGGAAACTGTTGAGCGTGACCGTGGCCGACAATGGCGCTGGTGCGGACATCGAGCGGATCTCGCACGGTCCTGGCACCGGTTTGCGTCGCTTGCGCGAGCGCCTTGGTTGGCTCTATGGCAGCAGCGCGCGCCTGGAGCTCACCAGCGCGGCTGAAGCTGGGTTTACTGCGCGGCTTCTGCTGCCTCGGATGACGCCAGCATCAGTGCCCCAGCATTCACTGTTGCCACACGATGAAGATTGACTGCGCACGCGTCGCCACGTTGATCGTCGATGATGAGCCCGTCGCCCGCGCCGGCATGCGTCACATGTTGGCGGATGTGGAGTGGATCGATTGCGTTGGCGAGGCCAGCAATGGGCACTCGGCGGTCGAGGCAATCGATCGTCTTCGTCCGGAGTTGGTATTCCTCGATATACAGATGCCCGGTCTGCTCGGCACCGATGTGTTGAAGCAGGTGCAACAGCGGCCCTTCGTCGTGTTCACTACAGCCTATTCGCAACATGCGGTCACCGCGTTTGAGCTCGGCGCGCTCGATTACTTGCTCAAGCCATTTGGCCCGGAGCGCCTGCGCGCGACCTTGGACCGCATCCGTGCCGCAGTCGGCGAGCCAGTAACGCCCGCCCTTGATCGGATTGGCGAAGCCCTGAGCCAGGGTCCCATGTCCAGACTTTTTGTGCGCACCGGCCGAGCAATCGTGCCGCTGGCCGTGAGCAACGTCTCCTGGTTCGCAGCGGTAGGCGACTACGTTGCTGCGCATGTCGGGTCCGCGACGCATGTCCTTCACCTGTCGCTCAACCGTCTCGAAGGTCGGCTGGATTCGCACCAATTCGCCCGCATCCATCGCACCCACATCGTCAACCTCGATCACGTTGCCGCATTTCGCCGACAGGCCAACGGCAGCCTGATCGCCGAACTCGTCGATGGCACATCGCTCGCAGTCAGCAGGACCAAGGCGCAGGAGTTTCGCAGCCTGGCGCGGTGAATCGATCGCTGCTTCAAGGCCTCGGGCAGTTGACACGAAGGCGCACCAAGGTCAGCTGCGAGCGCCCCGCGAATTCGCGCATCGCGCGCTCCTTGTCGTCACTGGCCACGCTTTCCGTATGAGAGGACAAGCGCCGCGTGGCGGTGTCAGAGCGGAGTAATGACATGCTGGCTTCATTGCGAATCATTGGAACACCTGGATTGCTTTGTCTGGCGCTGGGCGCGTCGCTTGTGGCCAACACCGTGCAGGCAGGAGGCATACAGACGATTCTCACCGTTGGCATCGGCCAGAGCTGCGATTTCACCGATCTGCAGGATGCCATTGATGCGGCTTCCACGCAGAACGAGGACAACACCATTATTCGACTGACGCGTGGTTTCAATAATCAATCGCTGACGATTGTCGATCGCAACGTCAGTATCGATGGGCGTTGGCCGTCGTGCGGCAGCAATCTGCCCCAGGCCGGACTGCAGCAGACGCTCAGTGGAACCGGTTTGGGTTCGGTGGTCCGAATAAATACGGCGGGTGCGAGCGCTTACAGTGTCACGTTCCGCGGGCTGATCATTCGTGGCGGCGGCAGCGATGATGCGCTTAATGACCGCGGCGGCGGGCTGAGTATCGTTGGTCGCCTGGCGGTTTCGATGTTCGAGAGTCTGGTCAGCGACAACGAGTCAACCGCTGGTGGCGGAATCTATATTCAAGGCGACTTCGCAAGCCTGACACTGGATGAAAACACAATTGTCGGTGTCGTCGAATCGCTTTCCCTTGACGGCAATCGTGCCGTCAATCTGGGGCCCGCAACCGGCCTGGGCGGAGGTATTTATTGCAGCGGTGGGGCAGTGGTCACGCTCAACGACGCACGCATTCGTGCCAATACGTCATCCAGCAACGGTGGCGGCATTTACCTCAATGATTGCGATCTGCTGATCGAACCGCGTGCGGATTTTGTTGGCAACGGCGATGGCTTCGTCACCCTGTTCCAGAACGTAGCCACCGACAACGGTGGCGGGCTGTACGCGACCAGTGGCTCGACCGTGTTCTGGCGTTCGTTGCCAGTGGGCTCGTTTGCCGGACGCGCCACTGGCAACCGGGCCAGTGCTCGTGGCGGCGCGGTGTTTCTGACCGGCAGCAGCAATTTCGTTGGCGACTGGATCCGTATTGAAGATAATCGTGCAGATGGTCGCGGCGGTGGCTTCGCTGTGCAAGACACGTCCAATCTGATCTTGCGAGGCGGCCCGGGATTTTCCTGTGCTGGCGCCAATTGTCCTGGAATTTTCGGCACCCGCGGCATCGCCGAGGGCGAGAATGCCACCTTGATCGGCGGTGCAATCTATGCCGACTCGGGGGGCAATGTGGATGTGCGTCAAGCGCATATTTTCGACAATTTCGCCAACAACGGATCGGCATTGCATGTCAGTGGCAGCACCAGCAGCGCCGATCTGCGCAGTGTGCTGATTGCGCGCAACGTGTTGTATGGCGTTGACAACGGTACCGCGACGATTGAACTCACGTCATCGGCAAGCGCCCAACTTCGCTACCTCACCATGGCCGGGAATTTTCGTGCCAGTGCGCAGTTTCCGGGGATCGAGCAGGCATTGTCGAGCATTCGCGCCAACGGCAGCGCCAGCACGGTCGAACTGCGCAACAGCATTCTGTGGAACGATGGTGTGCAGTTGCTGCGTCTGCTGGTCGGAGCAACGGTAACCCGCAGCTGCGTGTTTGGGCACGAGGTGCAGAGCGGCGCGGCAGACACCCTCATTGATCCGGGATTTGTTGATACCACAGGCAACAATCCGAATTTTGCGCTGCTGCCGAGTTCGTCAGCGATTGACCGCTGCGCCGCCACCGGCACCAATGAGGCCGATATTTTTGGACGCGCGCGGCCACAGGATTTGCCCAAGCCGAATTTCCTGGGCCCGTTTGATGCCGGCGCCATTGAAGCGTTGCCCGATAATCTGTTCAGTGATGGATTTGAGAGCTAGAACCATCGCGTGGGAGATCAGGCGCCTCCGCCTGATCGCGCCCTCGGCCGCCGTTCCCGACGCGGCCCTCGGAAACTGCTCCTGCGTTCCCCTACCTTCGACCATCCATGGTCTCGTACCTCCTCCATCCATGGAGTGGAGTGGCGCTCCTACGGGCATAACGCACCCTTCCCAACATTTCACGATGCCCGGCTCGCCGCCGATCTTGTAGTTGCGCTTGCAGATGTGGGACGGATGCGTTCCACTAGCCGCGAACATCAGGTACTGGCAGCGTGGAGTTCGTCAATCCAGCTCCGGTCACGCGCACGACGACTTTGGTCGATCGCTTGCTATTCGCTCGAGCAGCGATGCTGAATCGAAAGTCCGAATCGGGAATCTGCACAGGGACATGGTGACCTTGAACCACGAACTGGATGCCCACGTTGCACTGGACCATGGGGTCAATGATGCGCCTGGACTAGCCGCCGCACTTCTTGGCGCCACCGATATGGTTGAGTCAGCGGCGCTTATCTTTAGTTACGTCACTACGGCTTTGCGCTGCACCGGGGTGATGGTCGTCTGGTCGCCTGATTTGCCGGACACGTTGTATCAGTTTCCGCCGACTACCCTATCGGGTGAGCAGCGCGCGCGCTTGCGCGCGGCAGCAGACTCGTCGCCACCTGCATTTCTGCCGCCCGGCAATAGCAAGTTCGCGTTGGTGCTTTACACCGTTGGCGCTCTAGGTCGTGTGGTGCTGCTCGCCACTCGCGAAAATAGCGCTGGCGAAGCCACCGCGAGCGCTGCCGATTGGGATGCTTTCATCGCAGTGGTGACACCGCACATGGGCAGGTGTCTGGAGCATGCCCGCCTTGAGCAATCGGTGCAGCGACTGGAAAAGGCCGAACACCTGCAGCGTGCGTTGTTTGCCATCGCCGACATGGTGAGTTCCGATTTGGACATGACCGACATGCTGCGCGGACTGCATGAAATTGTCGGCAAGTTGATGTACGCGGAGAACTTCTTTATCGCGCTCTACGACGTTGAGAAGGATGTCATCCGCTTCATCTACTTCGCTGACCTTGCCGATGACGTCGGCCCTAGCATGGATGTCGATGTACCAATTGAATCGATCAAGCACGGTCTGACCTGGCACCTGATCCGCAAAGGTCGACCGATGCGAGGCAGCACCGAGCAAATGCGTGCTCAAGGCTGCAGTGCTCTGCAGTCGATTGGTCCCGATAGCCTGGACTGTCTTGGCGTGCCCATGCTCAGCGGTTCCGTCGTGCGCGGCGCGATCGTTGTTCAAAGCTACGTTGAGAGACCGCGTTTCACCACTGAGGATCAAGCGCTGCTGTCTTTCGTGGCGTCGCACATACTGACCGCACTGGACCGCAAGCAAGCGCACGATGAACTGGAGCGACGCGTAGCACAGCGCACCCAGGAACTGGCCAAGGCCAACGTCACGCTGACCTCCGAAGTCGATGAACGGCAACGCGGCGAACGGCTGCAAAACGCTCTGTTTCGCATCGCAGAATTGGGTAACACCGCGGAAGGCATGGAGCGTTTTCTCGCGGCGGTGCACAGCGTGGTCGGCGAACTGATCAATGCAGAAAATTTCTACATCGCACAACTTTCGGAGGACCGCACGACGCTGCAATTTCCCTACTTTGTTGACGAACGCGAATTGGAACGCCACCCGCGCTTGCTCGCGAACGGCGCTACTGAACAGGTGCTCCATTCCGGGACGCCTTTGCTACTCGATGTTGCCCAGATGCAGCGGCTACGCGAATCCAGCGAGATGGATCTTGGGGCGAGTGCCTATTCATGGCTTGGAGTACCGCTGATCTGCGCCGGTAACGTGGTCGGTGTCGTCGCGGTTCAGAGCTACTCGGCTGGTGTGAATTACACGATCGGCGACCAGGAACTACTCGGCTTCGTCTCTTCCCAGATCGCGCGTGGACTGGAGCGCAGACGCGCGGCCGAGGAAATCCAGCTTGCCAACGCTGAACTTGAGCAACGTGTCGCCACCCGCACCAGCGAATTACGCCATCAGATCGAGGTACGCGAGCGCGTCGAGTCGACGTTGACGCAACGCAACGCTGACCTGGAAATGGCAAACCAGCAACTTGCAGGCGCACAGAGTCAGTTGCTGCAATCAGAGAAAATGGCCTCGGTGGGACAACTCGCAGCCGGGGTTGCGCACGAGATCAACAATCCGATCTCGTTCGTGCATGCCAACCTGTTTAGCCTGAAGCGTTACATCGACGAGCTGCTCGCGGTCGTGCACGCCTATGATCACTGGGCTGCTGCACCCGCCGATCGCCTGAGGGCTGAGCAACTGGCAACGGTCAAGGAGCGGGTCCGCCTCGGGTACCTGCGCAAAGATGTTTTAGAGTTGCTGGACGAATCGGTTGAGGGCATTGAGCGCGTCAAGAAAATCGTCCAAGATCTCAAGGACTTCTCGCACGTGGGCGAGGCTGAATGGCAGGATATAGACATCCATCACTGCCTGGAGAGCACGCTCAACGTGCTCTCCCATGAGCTACGTCCGAAGGCGGATGTCTTGAAGGAATACGGCGAAGTGCCACGGATCAGGTGCCTGCCGTTCCAGATCAATCAGGTGCTGCTGAACCTGCTGATGAACGCGGCACACGCATTCGAGCAGCGTGGAACGATCACCATTGCCACTGGCCACGACGCCGGCATGGTGTGGATGCGTATCGCGGACACCGGGTGCGGCATCGATCCGGCGCACGTCAAGCGCATCTTTGATCCGTTCTTCACCACCAGGCCAGTCGGTGCTGGCACCGGGCTCGGGCTATCGGCGTCATACGGGATCGTCCAGCAACACGGAGGCACGATCGACGTGGCCAGCGAAGTCGGCGTTGGCACCACGATGACTGTCCACCTGCCGGTATTGGGCGCAGATGCGGCCCGTGTCCCGGTTCAATAGCACTGAGGATGGAGCTTGAGCAACGACACCGGGCTCATCAGTGCTCGACTGAATCCATTTATGCGCAGTCGCCCGCGTACCGAATGAATGCGGGAGGAGTGGGAGAAATGCGAGCTAGCCGCTAGCATCCGTACTTCATTCTGCATTCGCCAACATCCTCACCGGAACCTGCATGCGCCTCAATCAAATTCTCGATCCGGAGCGCATCTTTCTTGACCTCCCCTTGAGCGATGGCGACCGGCTGCTTCAGCACCTGTCGCGACAGATGCATGAATGCCATCCACGTATTGCGGCTCGCCAGATTCTGGAACGACTGCGTGCGCGCGAGAATACCGGTTCCACTGGCTTGGGCATGGGCGTAGCGATTCCACACGCGAGGCTCGATTCCAACGAGCGGCCTTGCGCGATTTTTGTGCGGTCGCGTCGGCCGCTGTCATTCAATGCACCGGACGGGCGCCCGGTGGATTTATTTTTTGCACTGGCGGTGCCTCTGCATTCCACCGATCTGCATCTGGAATTGCTGTCCGAAGTCGCCGAGCTGTTCAGCGATGCCACCGCCTGTACGCTTTTGCGGCGTGCGCGCAGTGCCGCTACCGTAGTGGATGTACTTTCCACGCGCTTCCAGGAGATTGCTTCGACATGATTCGCAAAATCAACGCCCGCGAACTGTTCGAGCAACTCAGCGAACGCCTAAAGCTTCGTTGGATTGCAGGCCTGCGTGGCGAAACGCGCATGATCGAACCCGGTGAAGACCTGCAGCGCCGCCCTTCCCTGGTGGGCTATCTCAACATCATCTATCCCAACAAGGTGCAGCTGATCGGAATCGATGAGCTGAATTATCTGGACGCACTCGATTCGCGGCAACGCTGGGATACCATCGCCAAGGTCATTGGCTATCGGCCGACCGCGATTGTTATTTCGCGTGACCAAGCCATTCCCTCTGACCTGCGTGAAGCCGCAGAAGAATCTGCGACACCCATCTGGGTGTCGTCAAAGCCTGGGCATGAGCTGCTCACCTACATCCAGTATCACCTGTCACGCGCGCTGGCGCGCAACACTTCGCTGCACGGCGTATTCATGGAGGTGTATTCGATTGGGGTGCTCATCACCGGCGAGGCCGGCGCCGGCAAGAGCGAGTTGGCGCTGGAGCTGATTACACGTGGCCACAGGCTGATTGCGGACGACGCGCCTGAATTCACTTTGATCGCACCTGACGTCATCGACGGCACCTGCCCGGACATGCTGCAGGATCTACTCGAAGTCCGTGGCCTGGGCATCCTCAATGTGCGCAACATGTTTGGAGACACTTCAATCAAGCGCAACAAATATTTGCGCCTGATCGTGCACCTGGGTCGGCTCGAGGACATTCATGCCAACGACGGCATGGCGCGCCTGCAAGGGGTAACCAGCACCCGAAGTGTGCTCGATGTGGAGGTGCCGCAGATCACCATCCCAGTGGGACCCGGGCGCAATCTTGCGGTTCTGGTCGAGGCGGCCACGCGAAGCTTCATCTTGCGCGGCAAGGGCGTCGACCCGGCACAGACTTTCATCGATCGTCAAGCCCACCAGTTGCGACGCCAGAATCCTTGGTAATCGGAAACCCACTTTCACGCTGCGGAGGACGGCGCTCCTCAATATAAAATGTCCTGGTGTGGTGCCCTACCCCTGCCCAGCTCGACCCGAACACCGGGGCGGGCGCATAGGGTTCCGGCACGCTCGAGACTTTCACGCCGAACCAACCCCATGGTAAAGAGATGGTCATGGTAGACAAACCACCGCTTCGCTTCACGCCGCCGCCACCGTCTCGAGTCCGAGGCCAGAGCGGCGATCGTTTGATCGTGCTGTCAGGTCTGTCTGGCTCGGGCAAGACGGTTGCGTTACGCATGCTCGAAGATCTTGACTACTACTGCGTCGACAACCTGCCCACGGCGCTGATCCCGGCACTGGTGGACGCCGTGCATACCGGGCAGCCGGGTCGCTACCCGCGTATCGCGGTGGGAGTGGATGTTCGCAATCGGCCCGAGGATCTGTTGCGGCTGCCACATATCCTGGCGCAGATTGCCAAGTTGGGACTGAGCTATGAGATGGTGTTTTTGGACACGCGTGATGATGTGTTGCTCAAGCGCTTTTCCGACACCCGGCGCCGACACCCACTGACGCACGACGGCCTGCCGTTGAACGACGCCATCGCCCTCGAGCGCAAGCTGTTGCGCCCGCTGCTGGCGATTGCTGACCGCGTGGTCGATTCCTCCGACCTCAATGTGCACCAGTTGCGGCGCACCTTTGCCACCGAATACGGCACCAACTCTGCATCGATGTCGCTGCTGTTTGAATCATTCGCGTACAAGCGTGGCGTGCCCAGCGACGCCGATTATGTCTTCGATGCGCGCTGCCTGCCCAATCCGCATTGGGACCCGACGCTGCGACCGCTGTCCGGGCGCGACGCGCCGATTCGTGACTACTTTGCCAAATTGCCAGAAGTCGAGAACTTCTACGAACAAGTGCGCGCCTTGTTGGCCACCTGGTTGCCGCGTTTTGAAGCAGAGCAACGCAACTACATCACTGTTTGCGTCGGTTGCACGGGAGGTCGTCATCGCTCGGTGTACATTGCCGAACGTCTGGCCGAGAGTTTCCGCACCTCGCGCGAGAACGTGATGACTTTCCATCGGGAGCTGGAATGAAAGTAAGTGTTCTCTTGCTCACCCATTCCGGCGTCGGCCCTGCTCTGCTGGGCGCGGTGCGCGGCGTGATCGGACCGCTTCCGTTGATGACCGCAGCAATCGAAGCGGGCTTCCACGAGGAACCGGAGCATGTCTTCATCCGCGCCACCGCGGTGATCCGCGAGTTGGACCACGGCGGCGGTATCCTCATCCTCACCGACCTGTACGGTGCAACACCCAGCAACGTCGCAGCGCGACTGGTCAATCTCGGTTGCGTTGCGCGTCGCGTTGCCGGCGTGAATCTGCCGATGCTGTTGCGCGTAATGAACTATCCGGAACAAACACTGGACGAGCTGGTGGCCACAGCCACCACGGGCGCCCGCAACGGAGTCGTGATCGATCATGCTTGAACAGGAAATCGTAATCAGCAACAAGCTCGGCTTGCACGCGCGCGCTTCGGCGAAGCTGGTGCAGTTGGCATCAGGATTCAGCTCGGACACTTTTCTCAGTTGCCGTGGACGCGAGATCAATGCCAAGAGCATCATGGGTCTGATGTTGCTCGCTGCGGGCAAAGGCACGCCGCTCACCGTCCGGGTTGTGGGTACTGACGAGAGCACCGCAATGGCTGCGGTGCTCGATCTGTTCGCACGCAAGTTTGATGAAGGCGAGTAGGTATTGGCGTGATCGAGTATGGACGTAATTGACGTGAGCAAAAAAAGACATGCACGCTCGAGGCGGATAGGCGCATGAGATCGGAATGGGAAGGCACCAGCGCTTCGCGTGGACTGGCCTTGGGCCGGGCGCGGGTGGTGTATTCCGCCAATCTGGAGATTGAAACCGACCTGCTCGCGCATGGCGCGGCGCCCAACGAGGTGAAACGCTTCGAAGCCGCACTCAGTGCCGCGCGCCACGAGCTGCAATCACTGAGCGAGCGGCTGTCCGGCGCGCTGGCGCGTGACTTGGTCGAGATCATCGAAGCGCACGCGATGATCCTCGATGACCCCGATTTCACCGATGGGGTGGTGGCGCTGATCCGCACCGAAAACCTGCATGCTACTGCCGCGTTGAAACGTCAGCGCGACTTGCTGGCCGCTTCCTTCGATGCGATCGACAACCCTTACCTGCGCGCCCGTCGTGACGATATCGATCACGTTGTGCAGCGCGTATTCGCCGCGCTGCAGCGCGGCGGCGCCGAACCGGAGCGAAAATCCGGCGCTGGCGGCGAAATACTTGTATGCGAAACCGTAGCACCGGCCGATCTGGCGCAACTGCAGGAGCAAGGTTTGCTCGGCATCATTGCCACCGCCAGCAGCCCATACTCGCATACCGCAATCCTGGCGCGAAGCTATCGCATGCCGATGGTGTGCGGCGTCAGGGGCGCACTCAATCTGGTCCACGACGGGGACCTGGTGTTGATGGATGGCGATCGCGGCCAGATCATCGTGCAGCCAGACGCGATCGACCTGGCACGTTTTCGTGCACATCAACGCGAGGCGGACAAGACCACAAAACGACGCGCCCGTGAGAAGGCAGTCGAGGCGCGAACCAAGGATGGGTTCCTGATTCACCTGCATGCCAATGCCGAAGACGACGAATCGATCGCGTTGGCGCGGCGCGTCGGAGCCAGCAGTATTGGTCTGTTCCGCACCGAATTTCTGTTCATGCGCCGACGCGAGCTGCCCAACGAGGAAGAGCAGTTCCGCGCCTACCGCGACGCAGTGATCGCCATGGGCGGCAAGCCGGTCACTCTGCGAACTTTGGATCTGGGCGCCGACAAGGCAATCGGCGGGCCGCTCGAAATTGCCCACGAAGAAAACCCCGCGCTCGGTCTGCGTGGCATTCGCTTCTCACTGGCGCGACGCGATGTATTTGCCGCACAGATGCGCGCCATGCTGCGTGCGTCTGCGTTTGGCCCGGTGCGCATCCTGATGCCGATGGTGTCGGCGGTGGAAGAGGTGCGCCAGGCACGCCAACTCTACGAGGAATGCATGGCGGATCTGCGCCTGACGCGCACGCCCGTGGCTGATGAAGTTCCGCTGGGCATCATGATCGAAGTGCCTGCCGCAGTACTGATCAGCAGCGAACTCGCCCGCGTCTCCGATTTTTTTGCTGTGGGCAGCAACGATCTCGCACAGTATGTCCTTGCCGCCGATCGCAACAATGCCGCCGTCGTTGCCAACTACGATCCGCTGCACCCAGCCTTCGTGCGCATGTTGTTTCTGGTGTTTGACAGCGCGCGCCAGGCCAAACGTCCAATCAGCGTCTGCGGCGAAATCGCCAGCGATCCCCGCTACACGGCGCTGTTGTTGGCGCTGGGCGTGACCGATTTCAGCATGCACCCGAATGCCATTCCCGACGTGCGCGATACGCTTCGCGAACTCAATCGCAAAACCCTGCGTGGCAAGGTCGCGAAGTTTCTGCACGCGCCCGACCGTCAAACCCTGCGACACCTGTTGGAAAGCTGAGCCTGGAATCCCGTATCCGGAGGTAACCGATGCCGTTTACTCCCCTGCACCTTGGCGCTGGAGCTGCCTTCAAGGCAATTGGCGGGCGCCACTTCAGTTTCATGGTGTTCGGCGGCACGCAGGTGATGATGGATATCGAGCCCTTGGTCGGCATCATTCGCGATAGCGATGTGTTGCACGGGTACAGCCACACTTTGGCCGGCGCCGCGCTGATCGGTGCACTCGCCGGAATGATCGGGCGCCCGATCAGCGTGCTCGCTTTGAAATGGCTGCGCATTGCCCATCCCCCGTTTACCTGGACGGCATCGTTCGCCGGAGCGTGGCTGGGCAGTTTTTCGCACATCGTGCTGGACGCGATCATGCACGCCGACATGAAGCCCTGGTGGCCCATAGTGTCCGGCAACAGGTTGCTCGACTGGATTTCAATCGACCAGTTGCATCTGGTCTGCGTTGTATTGGGTGTGCTCGGCGCGGCAGGCTATGCGTGGCGTGTGCGACTTGGGCAGCACCGCGCCGCTGACGGCAGCACGGAATCTGCGTGAACCGGGATCGTGTCGTCTTGAAAGTCACTCAGCAAGCGATTGGCCGTTCAACTGCAGACACCCGTCCGCTCCGCTCAATCCAGTCGCTTGCGAAAGCGCAGGATCGCCAGGCTCATCATTACCACAGTGAATGCAACCAGTGCCAGAACCGAAGGCATCAATTCCGACAAGCTGGCACCGCGCAGCAATACGCCGCGGATCAGACGAATGAAATGGGTCAGCGGCAGCAACTGCGCAATCCATTGTGCGAACACCGGCATTCCGGCAAATGGAAACATGAACCCGGACAGTAGGATCGATGGCAGGAAAATGAAGAA
>JANMSL010000718.1:0-1715 GCA_031389245.1 Lysobacterales bacterium
AGCCCCGGGCGATGAACTGGTGCATTCACGCTTCGGCTTTGCCGTATATCCGATCTCGGCCCGCGCGGTTGGCGCTACGCCGGTCGCCGCGCATGCACTGGCAGCGGATTCGGAGATGCCGCTGGGCCATGACCTGGATGCCTTGTTCGATGCCATCTCAACGCGCACCAAGTTGCTGTGCATGGCCAACCCCAACAATCCCACCGGGACCTGGTTCGATCTGGCCCAGCTGACTGCATTCATGCAGCGAGTGCCGCGGCATCTTCCGGTGGTTCTGGACGAAGCCTACATCGAGTTCGCCGATGCGCCGGGGCTGCAATCTGCGCTGGCAATTCGCAACCGCTTTCCCAATTTGGTGGTGACGCGTACATTTTCCAAAGCCTTTGGGCTTGCCGGCCTGAGAGTCGGCTATGCCATCGCGCATCGGGACATCATCGATCTGGTCAATCGATTGCGAGAGTCATTCAATACCAATGGCTTGGCATTGCTTGCGGCGGAGGCGGCGCTGCAAGATCGCTCGCATCTGAAAACAGTCGTAGACAATACGCGCCGCGAACGCGAGCGCGTCAGCGCTGCCTTGCGCGGCCGTGGTTTGAAAGTTTTGCCATCGCAAGGAAACTTCGTTTTGATTGATTTCGACGTCGAGGCGGCTCCGATCGAAGCGGATTTGTTGCGCCAGGGCGTCGTCGTTCGGCCCATGCTGGCCTATGGTCTGCCGCACTGCTTGCGCGTCACCATCGCCACCGCCACAGAGAACGATCGTTTCTTGCAGGCTTTGTCTGTGTCGGCCGGGTTGACGGCGTGAGCGCCGCTGATTCGCACGACTGGATTGTGCGTGCGGGTGGCCCGCTACGTGGCCGCATCCGCGTGCCCGGCGACAAGTCGGTATCGCATCGAGCGATCATGTTGGGCAGTCTGGCTGAGGGCGTTACCCACATCCGTGGTTTTCTGGAGGGCGAAGATACGCTGGCGACGGCCGCAGCGTTTCGTAGCATGGGTGTTCAGATCGAGGCTCCGGCCAACAGTGAGCGCATTGTGCACGGCGTCGGACTGGATGGTCTAGCGCCACCAACGACAGCGCTTGATTGCGGCAACGCTGGAACCGCCATGCGGCTGATGTCCGGAATATTGTCAGCGCAGCGTTTCGATAGCGTGCTTACCGGTGACGCGTCGTTGCGTAAACGACCAATGCGACGCGTGATTGACCCCCTTACAGCAATGGGTGCGCGTATCGACAGCGATGCGGGTGGACTGCCGCCTTTGCGTATCTACGGCGGGCAACGGCTGCATGGCATTGATTACCGCTTGCCGGTGGCCAGTGCACAGGTAAAGTCCGCGCTCTTGCTTGCCGGTCTGTACGCAGATGGCCGCACGACTGTGACCGAGCCACATCCGACGCGCGATTACACCGAGTCGATGCTGGCCGCTTTTGGTGTTCGGATCGAGCGGTCCGCGGCGTCGGCAAGCCTGACTGGGGGTGACCACCTTCGTGCCTGCGCGATCGACGTACCGGCCGACTTTTCCTCGGCTGCGTTTTTTCTCGTGGCCGCGAGTGTGGTACCTGGTTCTGACCTCGTGCTCGAAGCAGTGGGACTCAATCCGCGGCGCACTGGTTTACTCGATACGCTACTGGATATGGGCGCTGACATCAGCGTGCATGAGCGACGGCTGCAAGGTGGCGAATGGGTTGGTGATTTACGCGTGAGGTCGGCACC
>JANMSL010000756.1:0-12827 GCA_031389245.1 Lysobacterales bacterium
GTGTCGAGAACGCCGTTGACCCAGACGTCTGCAATACCAGTGATCCCCAGGCGGAGCGTGCAATGAATACACAAATGCGTGCCGCGGATCCATCGCTGCCGCTGCCGGATGACATCGCCCGGGCAAGGATCCGGGCAAGCAGCTATTTCCGGTTCTGGGTGCCCATGTCGGCGCTGCTTCTCGGCCTGTGTGTGCTGGTTGTCGCGATCGGGGCCTTGGCGCTGCTCGATATGCTGAGGGTCAATATCAGCCTGTCGAATTGGGGGCTCGCCCTGTTGACGCTGCCACTGCTGGCGATGGTGTGCATGTTCGTCCCGATTCTATTGAGTTGGAGTCGTCGTTGGCGCGGCACTCGCCGGTTTGCAGCCAGACTCGATCAGGCACGATGGGTCACCGGGACCATCGTCGCGGTCTACAGTTTCCGCGGGTGGTGCGTTTTTCAAGTGGCCGTGGAACACCCAGCGCCGGAAAGATTCTCCTTCACTCGCAGCATTTTCGTCGGACAACCCAAAGCCGTCGGAAATGCAGCGCTCGTGCTTCACGACGCCGCAGACCCGACACTGCGCTTTGCCGATGTCATGGCGGCCTAGCCACTTGTTCGGTAAGACGCTCTGAACCAGCGTCAAGCGCGAATCGGAACGCGCCACGGGTGACACCCGCAGTCCGCAGCAGCGACGCGAGTGATACTCGCGATGCCCGCCGTCTACTCCCCCGCCGGCTCCAGCGAAGAGTGATGGCTGGTGATCAACCACTGCCGCGCGGCGGAATCCCAGCCATACGTGTAGGTGTATCGCGCCAGCGCGACGTCGTCGATGGGAGAGGACTGAAACTTGAACGTGTAGGTGCCGGCGTTGACGACGCTGTTGCAGCCGATGAACTTCATGCTGGTGTTGATGGTGCCGATCGGGTGCTTCTCGAGGAAATGTTTGAAGTAGTCGAGCTTGGCTTCGCGGGTGATGCGCGGCGTGCGCGAAAGCGTGGGCAAGAGGATGGAGCGGGCAGCGTAGGTGTCGGCAACTTTGTTCGGGTCGCGGGTTTGCAGCGCGGCGTTCCATTTGTCGAAGAGCCCGTCGACTTCGGCTTCGCTGATGGGTTGGCAGGCCTGGCTGCCTGATGGGTCCGGACGCGGGTGATGACCAGCGCAGGCAGAGAGCAGCGCGCCGGTCGCAAGCAGCAGACATGGCGCAAGTGTTCTGCGCGCAACGCTGGTGCCGCGTACCGTTTTCTGCGCGTGGGTTGAAGCTTGATCAATACGAATCTTGGTCACGGGGCGCTCCGATCGTTGCGACGCAATGGCCGCATGAATTCCAAAGGTGTGAAAGGCAGCAAACCTCGACCGACCCTCCAGATGTTGCGCGGCGGTGTATTGCGACGCGTATCCGCCCCCCGGGACAGACGACTGGAGACTACGCCCGCGTTGGGGTGTGGGTCAATGCGCTGCACCAACGCGCCGCGAGTGAGACGATTGTGGCCGTGGTGACTCTTTCGTTGTGCGGCCATGGCGCTGCACTGGATCACGATGCGTTTTGCCTGCGCTCGAAAGCAAAATCCAGCCAGGTTTGTAGGCCGTGTTCGTTGTGCGGCAAAGTTGCCTGTAACAAGTGACAGTTATGCGTTGCGGCGGGTTGCCGTATTAGTCGGTGCCTCGGATCGGGAATACCGGGGACTATTGCATTGAAGTTGCGCGGGGGCGGGCTTCCCAACACACTTTGGAGATATCAATGTCTATCGTTGCCAAGTTCGTAGTGATGTCCCGCTCCGGCCACAAGACCACGGCGGCCAGCGTGCCTGGGCTGGCGTTGATGAAACTGCACACGCTCGGTGTGCATCTGGCGGCAGCGCCGAAGCGTGCGGTGCGGCTGCTTGAGTCGCGCAAGGAGACTGGCATCAAGCTGGTCGAAATGACGCCGGAGGCAGCAGCGCAAATGGCCAAGGCACAGCCCGATCTGATTGTGGCGCCACTGCGCTATTACGCGCATCCGCGACGGCCGGTGCCGAAGCCAAGGAAGGCGAAGACGATGAGCGTGGTGGCAGGAAAATGCAAAGTCCAGGTTGTCGACGCGGGCACTCAGGCCGCGCTTGCCGGAATGAAAGTCTACGCGTTCACCGACTTCGACAATCGCATCGGTGACATTGGCACCACCAATGCCAACGGCCAGGCGACGCTGGATATCGTCGCCGGAACCGTGATCGAAAAATTGCTGGTGCTGCCGCCGCTTGCGGGTTACTGGGGTTTGCACCTGGAGAATGTTGCGCTGACCAACCCGATGACACTTTCGGTGTTGGCGGTTGACCCGGCACAGAATGATGCGATCGATCATTTTCATCGCGCCGGCAAAGGCAGCGGCAAGGGTGTGCGCGTGGCCATCATCGACACCGGAGTCGGGCCGCATCCCGATCTGGTTTACAGCGGTGACGACGACAACGGCGAAGGCCATGGCTCACACTGTGCCGGCATCGTGGCCAGCCGTGGCAAGCGCCCTGGCGGCAAACCCGGTATTGCGCCGGAAGCCGAGATCATGAGCTATCGCGTGTTCCCGCTCAACGGCGTCGCGGCCAACTTTACTGTTGCCAGCGCCATCGACCAGGCAATCGATGATGGTTGCGATTTGTTGAACCTGAGCCTGGGTTTTGACGGCATGGAAGAAGACGACTTCGACCCGGTCATTCGCGAGTCAATCAAGGACGCCGTCGACAACGGCGCGCTGGTGTTTGTTGCAGCCGGCAACGATGACCGCGGACCGGTGGGTTATCCGGCGACCGAAAAGGACGCCATCGCGATCAGCGCGGTCGGTCGTGTCGGTACCTTTCCCGCCGATTCGTTTGCTTCGCTCGATATCGCCGACCCGCGCGGCAGCAAAGACAAGAAAGTATTTGCCGCGTCGTTTACCAATATCGGCAGCAAGATTGCCTTGGCTGGCGCCGGCTGCGGCATCGTCTCGACAGTGCCTGGAGGTTACGGTGTGATGAGCGGCACCTCGATGGCGACACCAGCGATCGTCGGAATGGCAGCCAGAATCCTGTCGGCGTCGCCAACCATCCTGAATGCGCCAAGGAATCGCAAGCGTGCGCTGGCGCTGTTGGCTGCCTTGAAGAAACGCGCCAAGAAGCTCGGTCTGGGTTTGAAAATTGAGGGCGCTGGAATTGTGCGATAGTCATCCCAATCAGGGAACCTCTGGATAAGTCACCTCATCGTCTTCGCTACACTGCGTATTGCTTGCCACGCCGCAAAAAGCCTGCGGTTTTTCGCCCCCTGACTCAGGGGGCTATCACGGCTCCGAACTTGTTCAGGAGATCCTTGAGTCGCAGCTGCGGCAATGCCTTTTCGTCCAGGCCAATCCGTGTGAGTTTGCGGTGCGCTTTTCGCTGCGTTCAACTGGTGACGCTCGCGCTGCAGCGGGTTACGCCACTACTGTGCATCAGGTTGGAGTAGCGCATCGATATCGCGCGGCTTTTTGCCGACGGCCAATGCCCGGTGCAGCGCAGAGCGCAACGCGGCACAACGCAAAGTCAGTGCGTTGTCTGGACCCATCGCCTGCGCGCCAACGCTGGCGCATTCTTCGAGCAGCCGACCGGCGTGGTCTACATCGCCGGTGACCAGGCGCGCGCTCGCCAACAACTCAAGCACCTGCAAGTACTGGCGGTTGACGTTTTGCCCGCCGGCCAACATGCGTGCGCGCAGGTCGGTGAGCAGTTGCGACGCCTCGCTCGCAGCGGCGTTGCCCAGCTGTGCCTGCGCCAAGGTCAGGCTGGCGTCGATGGTGGTGCGGTGCAAGGGACCATACAAGGCGATACTGACCGGCAGCGCTTGGCCAGCAAGCTGCATGGCTTCGGCGTGGCGGCCTTGCATGTGCAGCGCATAGGCCAGACCAACGCGGTAATCCACCACGATGCGGCTGTCGCGCCCGGCCTTTTTTTCATGCATCTGGATATTGCTGCGGAATAGCTGCTCCGCGTCGCCGGCATCGCCGGAACTCAGTAGCAGCCATCCCAACACGTTACGACTGATCGCGGTGCGCGGATGCTCGCCACCGAAAGCGGCTTCGGCCACAGCAACCGAGCGCCGCGCCGACACCAGGGCAGCGTTGAAGTCACCGGCAAAGACCTCCAGATTGGAGCGATGACGCCACAGCAGTGACAGCGCGGACGGTTCGAGCAGCTCAGGCGTAGACAGCAATCGCTTCACCCGCTCGAACAGGTGTTGCTGTGCCGTCGCGGTGGACTGCCGCAGCGCCTGCGCATATTCGACTTCGGCGAGGCAGAACTCCAGGTGCGCCACGACCCGTGCGCTGCGTTGCTCGCTGCGCGCGCGATCCACCAGCGCTTGCGTCTGTAGCCGGATGGCGTCTTCGCCCCGCGTTCTCGCGTTCAGCCGAAATGCTTCGCCGAGCAGCAACAGCGTGTTGTCGGCATTGGCATCATCGGCAACCGCTGCTGCGGCCGCATCGCTCGCCAGCTGTGCGGCGACCTCGTCGTTGCTCAGGTTGGACTCGACATCGGCGATCAAATGTAGAAGTCGACTGCGATCACCGGGACTTCGGGCAAAACGCTCGCGCACCATCGCCGGCGCCGAATCGAGCAGATCGCGCAGCGACGCGGTGGGTCCGAGCGCGCCGGCGGAGGCCCGTTCAATCAAGTCCGTGAGGAAACGATTGGTGGATTCGGCGTGGGCCAGCGCGGTCTGTGTTTGCGCGTGCTCACGGATTGCGCGCCGGTAGGACACGGTCGATAGCGCGGCAATGGTGACCAACGCGGCCACCATGGTGATGCCGGCAATGCGGCGCGCGCGCAGCAAGGGCGCTTGTTCCAGGTGTTGAAACTGCAGCGCCAGGCTGCGCGCCGAAGGACGCGCGGCCGGGTCACCCACCAGCATTGCATGCACCAGGCGACGCAGCGACGCGGGCTGCAAGCGGGACGACGCCGCGCTGGCCAGTGGATAACTGCGGGTGCCCAACCAATGCAGGAGTACGCCCAACGCATAGATATCGATTGCCGTCGTGGCGGCCTGGCTTTGCATCACCTCAGGTGCCAAATAGCGCGGCGTTCCGCCGGCGAGCACCGCCCCCTCGCTATCGCTGGCGAAGCCGGCGCCAAAGTCCATCAACACGATGTGACCCTGCGCATCCCGCATGATGTTGCCGGGCTTGATGTCGCCATGTACCAGTCCCGCTTCGTGGATGGCGGCCAGCGCCGAAGCCAGATCGCGCCCCCAGCGTAACAACGCGGCGGCGCTCGGGCTGGCATGCAGCAAATGCTGCTGCAGCGTCTCGCCCTCGATCCAGTCGGCCCAGATGCCGGCACGGCCGTCGTGGTAACTGGCACCGTGAACCGCCAGCACATGCGGATGGCGCACGCGGGCCAGGCGTCGTGCCTCCGCAAGTAAATCGCGACCACTGCATACCACCGTAGCCACATCGTCGCGGCGAAGTTTCAGCGCTACTGTTCGTTCCAGCGTGGGGTCGTAGGCACGATAGACATCGCCAAAGCCGCCGCGCGCGACGAAACTCAGCTGTTGCAGGTGGCCCCAGGTTTTTCCGACTGGCGCGTCTGATGACATGCCCTGCCTGATCCGGGCAAGACGTTGCAATCCGCGCGCCAGTCGCGGATCGATTTCCAGCAACGCCGCAGCGTCGAGTGTCTGACCCGCGGCAAGCCGTGATGCCTGTTCGACTGCGGGCTCGATCGGATCGTTCATCGCTGATCAGCACGCCGTTCGCCTGCGAGCGATTTGGGTAATACGCGCGGAGGCGAAGGGTAACGGCGTCGACACCGCAGCGGACCCCTATCGCGCGCGTTGCAGCAGATCCCAACGATTGCCATAAAGATCCTCCCACACGGCAACGGTGCCGTAGGCTTCTTCGCGCGGCTGCTCGCAAAACCGGACGCCGCGGCCTTGCATTGCTCGATAGTCGTGCCAAAAATCATCGGTATGCAGGAACAACCAGACGCGCCCGCCACACTGGTTGCCGATCTGTGCACGCTGCTCGACACTGGCCGCGCGTGCCAGCAAAAGCTCGGTGCCACCGTTGCTTCCTGGCGGCGCTACACGCACCCAACGTTTGTCTTCGGACATCTGCGTGTCCTCGATCAGAGTAAACCCCGCGCTCTGCGTGTAAAAGGCGATCGCCTCGTCGTATTCGCGTACCAGCAGGCTGATCGCGGCAATGTTCTGGCTCATGGCACGAATTCCGCGTTTTGCTGGCAGGCGTCCGGCAGCAGCATACCGGTAACATTTTACAGGTGCGTTCGGGATTGCGCTGGTGTAGGTTCGGGACGTGGTTTTGACGCGTTGCACCAGCGCCACCATAAGCTAACGGAGCGCCGCAATGCTTGGCCTGTATGCCAACTCGACAAAGCGGTCAACGACGCTGCAATGGTCGCCGGTGATGCCGCCTCCGACGGAGTTGCCGCAACCTGCGCGCGCTCCGGTTTTTATGCGTTCGGTGTTTGCTGGCCTGGTCGCCGCTGCCGCGATGGCGGCGATGTTGACCGCGGTGGTCCTGGAAATTCAGGCAGGCGCCAGCGCTTATATCATCGGCGAAGGTCATTGGTCGAAGGCACAGCAGGATACGGTCCATTACCTCTACCGTTACTCCGAGCATGGCGATCCGCGCCAGCTCGCGATGGCCCGCGCAGCGCTGCGGGTGCCACTGGGTGACCGCGATGCACGTCTGGCGCTGGAGCAGCGCCCGGTCGACCTGAAGCGCGCTCGCGCTGGCTTTATCCAGGGTCGCAATGCGCCTGAAGATGTCGGTCGGATGATCCGGATGTTCCGCTATTTGTCCGGGGCGCCCTATATGCGAGAGTCGATCGCGCTTTGGCGCGACGCCGATCTGGAAATCATCAAGCTGCAAACCGTCGCCGACGAAATGGAGGCCGTCTACGCGCGCCGCGCGCTGGACTTGGCCGAGGCGCGCTTGTTGCGCGAACGTATTGGCAGAATCGGCTCCACGGTGCGCCCGATTGAGGTCGCGTACTCGCAGTCGCTGCTGCGCGGGTCACGCATGCTGCATCGCTTTCTACTCATCGCCAGCGCGGCGATTTTCCTGTTGATCGCCGGTTTCGCAATGGCGGTATTGCGCGGCGCCCTGCGCCGGGTCAACGAGAGCGAGGGCAAGTTTCGGGCCGCATTTGATCAGGCTGCGATCGGCATGCTCAAGCTGGACAACGCCGGTGAGATTCTGGACGCCAACGCCGCACTCTCCGACATTCTCGGCTATCCGGTAGATACCCTGATTGGAATGCATATCGCGCAGCTGTTGCACGCCGATGAACGCGGCGACCTGGTGCCAGACGCCGACGGTGCGCGGTGGGACCAACAGGGCGTGCCCACCGACCGTCGTTTTTTGCGTCGCGATGGCAGCACGTTATGGGGCCGCTGGACTGCATCAGTGATTCGCGCCACGCACGATCGGCGACCGATGCGCGTCTTCGCCATTCTCGAAGATGCCTCCAAGGCGCGCCAGCTTGCCGCCGAATTCGCGCACCAGGCCAGCCACGATGCGTTGACCGGGCTGATCAACCGGCGCGAAATCGAGCGTCGCCTTGAGCAGTCCTTGCAGAGCGCGCAGTTGCACGGCTTGCATCACGCGCTGTGCTTCGTCGATCTGGATCAGTTCAAACTGGTCAACGACACCTGCGGGCATGCGGTAGGTGATTTGATGCTGCACCAGTTGGCGGGCACACTCGCCGCGCAACTGCACGACGGCGATTGGGTCGGACGCCTCGGTGGCGACGAGTTCGCGATACTGCTGGATCGTGCCTCGCGCGCCGACGCCGAGCGCAGCGCCGAGCGCATCAGTGCTCAATTGGCCGCCAGCGCTTTCTTCTGGCAGGGGCGCAACTACAGCATCACCTGCAGCATCGGTGTCGTCGAGATCAATGCCGAAACACCCGATGTCGGCTGGCTGCTGCGCGCCGCGGATGCTGCCTGCTATCTGGCCAAGGATGATGGCCGCAACCGGGTCCGTGTCTATCAGGACTCTGACGAGGCGATCGCCCGCCGCCATAGCGAGATGGAATGGGTCGGCGAAACCCAACGCGCCATGGCCGAAGGTCGGCTGCTTTTGTTTGCGCAGCGCATCGTACCGTCGCGCGGTGAGAGCAGCATGATGTACGAAGTGCTGTTGCGTCTGATCGACGCACACGGCCGGCTGCAGCTGCCGGCATTGTTTCTGCCCGCGGTGGAACGATTTGGTCAGGCGATGGCGGTTGACTGCCACGTACTGACGCTCTTGTTTGACCAATTGGCAGCAAACCCCGAGCATCTGCGTCAATTGGAGTTGTGTCACGTCAATGTATCGGCGCAGTCGATCGCCATCCCTGAATTTCGCGGTTTTGTGCTGGAACTGCTCGCCCAAAGTCGCGTGCCGGCGACGAAGATCTGTTTTGAAATCACTGAAACCGCAGTGATCGCCAATCTGGCGGTCGCGCGCACGTTCATCGATGCCGTGCGCGCCCAAGGGTGCCGCGTCGCCCTGGACGACTTCGGCAGTGGCCTGTCGTCGTTCGCTTATTTGAAGCATCTGAGCATCGATTTCCTGAAGATCGATGGCGTCTTTGTGCGCGAGATGGACACCGATGAGGTCGACTTTGCACTGGTACGCACGATTTGCGAAATGGGCCGCACGCTGGGAAAACAGACCATCGCCGAATGGGCCGAATCCGACGCCATAGTCAGCCGCCTGCGTGCCGTCGGGGTTGAGTACATACAGGGCTTCGCCATCCACCAGCCCTGCCGCCTGGACGAACTGATGCGCCAATCCCGCAACATTCCCGAGGCCATGATCTGCGCGGCGATGTGAACCGCATCGGTTGCCAGCAAATCGGTCAAGCGCCATGATGCTGGCGCATTCCGCCGTCGTGCGGGACTCGATCAGCGACCCACAGGTCAGGGCATTCCGGGGCAATGAGCAGCGCGACCGACAAATCCGACGACGGCGAGGCGACACGCCCGCCCACGCCGGTGCCGCCTGTGCCGCTGGAGCAGATGCCCACCTTGGTGACACAACCCGGCGGGTCAGGAGTGGAGGCCACATCACTGGCTCCAGGCGCGGTCGCAGCGTCGCATGAACCCTGGCAGGGCGAAGCATCGATCAGCCTGATCGGACAAAAGGTCGGGCCGTACCGTATCGTGGCCGAGCTCGGCACGGGCGGCATGGGCGCCGTCTATCTTGCCGAACAGAGCGTGCCGGTGCATCGCCAGGTCGCGCTCAAGGTGATCAAGGCCGGCATGGACAGTGCCGACTTGTTGGCGCGGTTTCGCTCCGAGCGGGCGATGCTGGCGCGCATGAACCATCCGAACATTGCGCAGGTGCTGGATGTTGGCGCCACCGGTGAAGGGCGCCTGTACTTTGCAATGGAATACGTACCCGGCGTCACTATCGATGAGTTTGCCGACCGTCGCACGCTCGATCTGCGTCATCGCCTGGAGTTGTTCCTGCAAGTCTGCGAAGGCGTGCAGCACGCGCATCAAAAGGGCGTGATGCATCGCGATCTGAAGCCGAATAATTTGCTGGTGGCCGACTATCAGGGCCAGTTGCTGGTCAAAATCATCGACTTTGGCATCGCCAAGAATATGGATGCGTTTGGTCGCTCCGAGCCGGGATCGACCAGCGTCGGCATGCCCATCGGCACGCCCAACTACATGAGCCCGGAGCAAGCCACCGGCGATCCGGCCGCGATCGATACGCGTACCGACGTCTATTCGCTCGGCGTGGTGCTGTACAAGCTGATCACCAACGAGTTACCGATTCCCAGCGATGTGATCGCGCGTGCGATCAACCACGATCTGGCCAAAGCGCTGCGCGAAGCCGAGATCAAAGCGCCCAGCCGCAAAGTGCTGGATATGGCCAACACCGGGAGTACCCAGTGGAAGCGCTTCATGGCCTCCGATCATGTTGCCCACGCGCGCCGCCTGCGTGGTGATCTGGACTGGATAACGCTGCGTGCAGTGGAGCGCGATCGCGAACGTCGCTATGCCTCGGTCAGCGAATTCGCCGCCGAGATTCGTCGCTATCTCAATGGCGAGCCAGTGCTGGCAGGACCGCCGAGCCGACGCTATCGGATCCGGAAATTTGTCGAGCGCCATCGCTTTGCCGTAGGCGCCGCGGTCGCAGTGGTGATCAGCCTGATCGCGGGCATCATCGGCACCAGCTGGATGGCGATCGAAGCCGGACGGCAGCGCGGTCGCGCCGAGGCCGCCCTGGCCAATGCCGAGCAGCAGCGCCAACTTGCCGAGTCCGAGGGCGCGCGCGCAGTCGCTACCAGTGCATTTTTGCAGGACATGATTGCCGCGCCCGATCCCTGGAAGCTCTCCGGTGATGCGCGCACCGCGCGCGATGTGAAAGTACTGGACGCGTTACAGCTGGCCGCGCAGAACGCAGATGCACGGCTTGCTGGCAATCCGCAATTGCGCGGCCAGGTCGGCATCATGTTGGGCCGGACCTTCCGTCGCCTGGGGCAGCTAGAAGCCGCGCGCACGCAACTGGACGCCGCCGTTGCAGCGCTGGCACCTTCGTTGCCGGTTGACGCAACGCCGCGCCTTGAGGCGGAAACGCAACTGGCGCTGACCCAGCTCGAACAGGGCGAACATCAGCTCGCTCGCGACGCACTCGCAGCATTGCTGCCGCGGCTGGATAAAGCGCGCGGACTGGAAACCGGGTTGGTCGAAGAGGCACGCCGTGGGCTGGCGTTTGCAGCAATGGAAACCGGTGATATCCCATTTGCCAAAACCACTGCACGCGCCAATCTGGAACGCGCGATCCGCGAGCACAAGGTGGATAGCACGCAGGCCAATGGCGCGGCGGCGAGTCTGGCCGGCATTCTCGGCGCAAATGGTGAATGGGCCGAGGCCAATCAACTGCTCACGCGCGCGTTCGAGGCCGAACGCAAGCGTTTGGGTCCAGCCCATCCGAACGTATTGGGATTGCAGATGCAGGCCGCGGACCTGGCATTGCGTGAAGGCAACTACACGCTGGCCGAGCAGCGTTATCGCGAAGCAGCGCTATCCGCCGAGCAAGTGCTGGGCAAGGACCACCCAACAACCCTGCTGCTTTATGCGCAGGTCGCCACCACGCTCAGCGATGGCGGCAAACCGTTGGATGCGATTGCGCTATTGGAAAACGTATTGCCGCGGCAGATAGCAGCACTCGGCGAGGACCATAGCGATGTGTTGACCGGGCATGCCAATTACGGGCTGGCGTTGCGCCTGGCCGGACGCACCGACGATGCCGAAAGCGTGCTGGACGATGTCTATCAGCGCCGCCGCCGCGTGCTGGGTGAGACCCATCCGGAAACCATGCGCACGGTCAACTTTCTGGCCGCCATCGCCAACGACCGCGGCGATTTTGCCAAAGCGGAAACCTTCTTCCGTCAGGCCTCCGACCTGTTCGTGCAAGCCAACGGCCGCGACCATCCCGAGGCACTGATGTTGCAGAACAATCTCTACTCCACGATCCGCAAACGTGGCGAGTACGCGCGTTCGATCGAAGGCTATGTCGACTTGCTGCCGCGCGCCGAGAAAGTGCTGCCAGCCGAACACTGGCATCTGGCCGCGATCCGCGGCAACTACAGCGAGGCGCTGTACCGGGCAGGACGTTTCGACGAGGCCGAGCCGCTGATCCGCGCCAGCTATCGCGTGATCCGGGCACAGTTTGGCGCCACCGATCCGCGCTATCTCGCGTCCAAAAAACGTTTCGAAGAGTTGTATCAGTTGTGGGGAAAGCCCGTTCCCGCTGAGCCGTAAAAGTCGCCGTGACTGCGCGATCGGCGCGGGAGCAGGTGCACGATCCGTGTCGCCGGCCGCAGCCAATGCCTGCTGCGTCCCCATTCGGATCGCTCCCCGGATCTTTGCCCGCGGAGCTTCCAGCGCGACTGCGCATATGCTCGGGCGATCGTTTGAGCCGCACAATCGCGCATGATTCGATCGTGCGCCCGGTCCGCTTCGACAACGTGTCCAGATCGTCGCGTAACACGATCTGCCTGCCAACGCCCGGCCCATTTCATCCGCAACTCAGCCGCAATACAGCTACGTGGCGCGCGCGTGAACGGGATGGCGCGACCCCGTTCAAGTCCGTGCGGCAAGCACCGATACTGCGCCGCGTTCGCGGTGCGTTGTGCCGCAAACGTCGGGGTGCTCTGGGTCCATTGCGCAGTGCGGACCAGGGTCCCTCCACCCATGACACCATCAAGGATCGAATCATCATGCGTAAACTTCTACTCGTCGGCGCGTTGGCTCTGGGCGCTGGCCTTTTCTCCGATGCATCCCGCGCCGACGACACCGGCCATGTCAACGACACCGGCTTCTACGCCCGCGCCAGCATCAGCCGCTCTGATCGGTCCAGTCTGGCCTTTTATGAAGGGGAATCGGACACAAGCCTGAGCATCAGCCTGGGCTGGCGGTTCCTGCCTTGGCTGGCGGTAGAGTCGGGCTTCAGCGATCTTGGTGAATTCGGATACAGGTGCCGCGCTGGTTTTGTCTGCGGCGGTCTGATCGCGCCCCCGCTACAAATCGACGGCGTTGAACTCGGCCTAGCGGCCCGCGTCCCGTTTGGTGATAGCGGGATGTTTGGGCAGGCCCGTGCTGGCGTATTTCGCTGGGACGCCGGCGGCTTAGACTCCGAGACCGACCCGTACTACGGGATCGGCGTCGGCTATGCGTTCAATGAACGCTTCAACCTGAGTCTCAATTTCGACCGCTATGACCTGATCCACGTCCCCTTCAATCGTCTTGTACTAGGCTTTGAAGTAGCTTGGAAAACCACACGCCGACCTGGCGCTGCAGCGCCAGGTCGACGCGGTTCCGACGAAGTCGCACTTTCATCTAG